>JAYPZT010000063.1:0-6895 GCA_038136415.1 Opitutales bacterium | reverse complement strand
AATTCCGTGGATGGAGTCGCCAACAACCCAGCCATTCTCTTGAGCACCAAGGATGAAGGTTATGACTGGTCCTTAGGCTTTAAGTCTGGCAACCCTTTCCTACGAACAGGGAAACTTGAGACCACCACGCCACAAATAGCTTACGCGGGACAGAAGGTTCACCTCGTGGGAGTTTTTGATCCTGCAACCAGTCAAAGCAAAATTTATCTCAATGGTACACCTGCGTTACTGAAATCCCTTGGCTTATCGCAAAGTTCTTCCCGGTTAGTCCTGGGGGCGGACACTGACGGGACAAATCCATTTAATGGACAAATTGATGATGTAAGAATTTGGAACCGACCTCTTAGTCAAACTGAGGTGGAATTATTATACGGGAATGGCTTGGGGGACTGGGGACCACAAGGTTCTTTTGCAGTCACTTCTCCTACCTACAGTGATCAAATTAATGCCACCCTAACTTTTAACCAACCAATCCATGACTTTGATGCATCAACCGATCTTAGCCTAAGTGGATTAAGTTTGAGCTCCACTGAAACGGAAGATAACCAGACCTTCCATTTATCTTTCTCACCCACTTCCTACTCCAGCGGAACTTTATCTATCACTTTGAATGAAAATGCCGTTACTGATTCCCTGGGATCAACCAACTCTGAAATAAGCAAAATAATCGATTACCGTCCTCACCGAGTAGCGGAATCCGATCTCTTGCTGTGGTGGAAATTAGACGGTAATGCCGATGATTCCTCTGGAAGTGCAAACCATGGAACAACCAGCAACCCAGACTGGAACAGTAGCGGAAAATTTGCTTCCTCCCTTTCCTTTGATTTATCAAATGGAAGGTCGGTAACTCATGCAGGTCTCTCTGCTGACTATCCATCAGTCACTCTTTCTGCATGGGTCTACCCACGCCATGAAAACTTTCATATTTTCCAGATTGAATCGGAAGGGCTTTCCTGGACATTGGAAAGAAATCGTCCGCTCTTCTCTTTTGCAGGAATTTCTCAATCTTACTTGTTGGGGGAAAATGAAGATGAAATTCATGCCCGCGGTTACTTACCTCTCCATCAGTGGACCCATCTTGCCTTAAGCTACGATTTGAATTCCAGAACCGTCCAGCTTTTCCTTAACGGTGAACCTGATATCGCATCCAGCTTTTCCTCCTCTTCAGTTTTCCCTCTTTCCTCTCCCTTTAGGCTGGGCAAGGCAGATAACCTTGATTTCTCCATCGGCGAGATCGATGATTTTCGCATCTATCACCGTGTTTTATCCAATGATGAAATAAAACAGATTTATGGTCTTGGAGAGGGAGATTTTCACAATCGTACCATTGAGCTAAGCTCTTCTGGACAGTTTGAACTACCCATTACTGTTACCGCCCGTTTTCTTCTAGATGGATCCCCGGTTGAGCTCGATGGCTCTTTTGTTGTGGATGATACTTTGATCACCTCGGGAAATGCTGCTGTAAGTTCTATCGAAAAACTTTCTGATGGAGTTTATTCTTTGGCAATCACACCTGATGACAATTCAACAAGTGCCGAGATAAGTCTATCCGTTCTTGGATCATCTATTTCCACTGCCTACTTCCTCGAGAACTTCGTTGATACCACCATAGACCTCCCCTACGAACCGCAAACACCCGTTTTTATTTCCGCTAATCAGTCCAGGTGGACACGGGGTGTTTATTCTGAATTTCTCATTAAAACAGAAAATTCACTTAGTTTAAACATTGGCGATTCACCCGAGTGGCTGGACTTCAATGCATCCACTGGAATGCTCAGCGGTATTCCGAACGACGGAAACTCTACCTCAATCACCATCACTGCATCCAACCCCGCATTCAGTACTCAGCAAATTCATGAGGTCCTTCTTTTAGACCCCACCCAATACGCCGCACAGTTGGAACTTTCCCCCACCGGGGTATTGTCAGCAGAGACTCCCTACGACATTGCTGGTCTCGCTCTCCGATTGGACGCATCGAAGATTACTGAAGAGAATGCCACAGTTCTTACATCCTGGTTGGATTCTTCAGGTAAGGGCAGGCATTTGGATCAGCATCGTGGTGATCCATCTGTAACTCTAAGCGAACAACTGGATCAACAAAAAGTGGTTTCTTTCAATGGCTACTCTCAATTGTATTCCAGCACTGATTTTCAATCTCTTCTCAATGAATATACCATCCTCGCCCTAGTCAGGCATGCCGGGGTCAAGAACCAGGCAGTATTGGCATCAGTGGGCACAAATTGGGTATTTGGCTTGGGCGAAAATAAATCCGCTTACTGGAAGATGGGCTCTGATATCCTTTCTAACAGCCCTTCCAGCGATCACGACTGGCACCTACTCACTGGATTGCTTGATGGTGATGGCAAGGTTGAATTTTGGCGAGACGGATTCTTGTTATTTAACGGAACGATCAGCCTAAATAACGATGCACGCCCCAAGCGTTTCGCCGTGGGTGGAGCTGGAGCAAACCGTGACTTTGCCCAAGCGGAAGTTGCTGAAGTCCTGCTATACAACCGTGCCCTTAATTCGTCTGAAAGGCGTAACCTTGAGGATCATCTGCGACTAAAGTGGATGTCTGAAGGATTGGAAGACTTTCCTCTTTTGGTTCGGTTGAGCCAAAGCCAGCACCCCGAATACTCCCTGGATACTTTTGCTGACTTAAATATGGGAGGAGACCTGAGATTTTATGATCATACAGGCAAGATTCTATCATACGAAATGGATGAATGGAATGCCTCCTCCGGCGAATCCACATTTTGGGTGAAAGTGGACAAAATCACCCCGGATATCAAACTATTTGCCTATTGGGGAAATGAAACCAATACCACCCTTCCCTCCTACCGCACGGATGGTTCTGTTTGGAGCAACTATGCAGCAGTCTGGCACCTATCTGACTTCTCAGATTCTTCTTCGCAAAACCTGGTCACATCCTCCAATGGATCTCCAGAGAGGAATGCAACTGGAATAAGCGGATACGCCATGGGTTTTGACGGCGATTCCGCTTATCTGTCCGTAAATTCTTTCAATTCGATCACTGGTTCTAATGCACGCTCGATAGAGACCTGGATAAAATCTGATCAAAACGAATCAGTGATTCTCGGCTGGGGAACGACTGGTAACCGATGGAACTTCGGGTGGAATTCACAAGGTCCACTTGTACTCACCCAAAATAATGATGGAAGCAGACAGGGAACCGGTGTCATTGGAAATGGGGAATGGAATCATTTGCTCCTTAGTTACCCCGGAAATGGAAGCGATCTTAATAGCAGTCGATTATACTTAAACGGCCGTTTAATCGACGCACCATCCTCCTCCATTGATGGAACGGTGAGCACAGGAAGTGACTCTGAATTAAGCATCGGCAGATTTCCAGATGGCTCATTCCTCGACGGTAGGATGGACGAGACCAGAATCTCCGATGTGGGCAGAAGCCACGCCTGGGCAAGATTATCTTATGAAAGCCAGCGGTTGGACAAAAATTTCCTCAGCCAGGATCTTCAGCATTTACAGGCTCCGATACTGCCCAGTGATCAAAACCTAACGGTGATTAATGGAGTGCCGACCAGTTTTCAGATATCGAGCAACCCTCCTGCCTCCTATTACGAAATCAACAGCACAGATCTCCCAGGTCTGGTATTTAATCAGGCAACGGGAATTTTATCCGGCGAAGCTAATCAAACTGGCACTTTTAATTTTACTGTAACTGCAAGCAATGCAGCTGGTAGTTCGTCGACCCAGCTAACCATCTTCTCCAATTCCAGTGCAGATGCTCCCATCATTGACAAAGGCGTGGTAAGCTCAGTGTCTGGAAGAACTGCCAATCTTTCTGGCGAACTTCTTACTACCGGAGGCCCCACTTGCTCGGTGGCGATCTATTACGGCAGTACCGATCAAAACGATACCGAGGGAGCATGGGAAAGTCACCTCATAATCGGTCAATTCCTACAGGGCCAGATACCCATTACGATTAATAATTTAGACAGTGGAAAAACTTATTACTATCGTTTCAAAGCAGATAATGGAACTCATACGGCATGGTCAGAAACCGGAAGCTTCACTACCCTGCCCTACGATCAGGGGATTTTGCGTATTCATACCGGGCTGGATGATAACGGTCTGGGTGCTGGTTGGTTCTGGGACAGAGGACTGGGAGAGGGCGAAGAAAAGATTACAGATCCCACCCTGGTTCAGAATTTATATTTTGCACCCGATGGGTCTTCCTGGACTTTAACCAAAGCAATTTTTAGTTTCGACGAACCCCTGTCCATTGGATCAAACCTGGACAAGGTCATTCTTGAAGGCCAGAATGCTCTCTCCATTCAGGTGGATGGCGATTTAATTATCTCACAAAGCCTAAATGGATCCCTCTTACCAACTGCCCCTCATGTAGTCGGGGGAACTTTCAGTGATGGATACAGTGCCTATTACGCAGACTCCAACCTCGCTGGAAAACGTGTCGGTCAGGGGAATCTGGGAGGATACAGTGGAGGGAATGGACCGGGCAAAGGAGTTTCCACAGGTTTAGCACAAATTGGAGGAAAAGTTGGTGGCGGGGCATCTTTTGGGGGAGAAGGTGGAGCTGGAGCTTCTGGAGCAAGTGGAATTGAATATGGTTCGGCATCTCTCAATCCACTGATTGGAGGTTCTGGTGGTGGTCTAGGAAATGTTGGGGAGGCAGGTGCCGGGGGTGGTGCTCTCGAACTAAATGCCACTGGAAAAATTTTAATCACCGAAGGAACAAGTATTTCTCTACGAGGTGGAACGGTATTTGTACATCCGGCATTTGGAGCCAACTTCTCTGGCGGAGCTGGTTCCGGAGGAGCCATTAAGCTCATCGCTTCATCCATTGAAAATCGTGGTATTCTGGATGTTCGAGGTGGTGACGCCCCTGGGGCAGACATTCGCGAAACTGGTGCCCGCTATCTCCGCCAGGGAGGCGGTGCCGGGGGAGGCGGTAGAATTGCGATGATTTCGGATGGAAAAATTGATCTCGGCACGGTTCTTATAGAAGGGGGCAAAGAGAACTCCGAAGCTGCGGCTGGTTTACCAGGAACAATTTTCACCAGCCCCCTGAATACCTCTCCGCCCCAGGACCTAATCCTTGAGTCTGGGACTTTGGTTTTCGATACAGCCGGATCGTGGACTCACAACTCCGGGATTCAAGGACTGGGGGTAGTGACAACTAAATTCATGGAGGTCGATGGACAGCCGTTTGAATTTAGTGTCTGTGAATTCTCTTTTAATCAAATTGATATTGGTGCCGAAGTATCTGTCGTTGTTCGCGGGGAAAATGCTCTCAAATTGACCGTGAATGGAAACACAACCATAGGCAGCGACATCCAATTGAATGGCTCAATTGGGCAGGCTGGTCTTTATTCTGGAAGTTCCGGTCCTGGTGGCTGGAATTCAGGAAGAAGTTTAAGCAATAGCGATTTCCCCAACAGCTCAAACTCAGTTTTGAGCGGGAAGGGACCTGGTGGTGGCATTGGTGTAGAAAACTCAGCTACTTCCAGTGCAGGAGGAAGTTTTGGAGGATACGGATCTCCGGGTAATAGTAATGGTACTCTCGGATATCTTTATGGAGACGACAACCTCACCGATTTAATAGGCGGTTCCGGTGGTGGCAGATCCGGAGGCAGGAATGTCAATGCAGGTGGTGGCGGTGGTGCAATCTCTTTTGTTACTGGAGGTACTTTCACCCTGGAAGAAAATACGACCATCTCTGCTAATGGCGGCAATGCGGAGTCATTGGGAACTGGAAATGCAGGTGCGGGTGCGGGTGGTGCCATTCGTATTGAAGCCGCCAACCTTTACAATTTTGGAAGACTGGAAGCAGTTGGAGGAGATTCGAATGGCAGCGGAGGACCAGGCGGAGGTGGTCGAATAACCCTGATATCGTCAGGTGTATTGAATGAAGGCAACCTTAGCGTTTCTGGTGGAACCAACCCTGACCTCGATAGTGTTTCACAAGCTCAGGATGGAATCTTTTCGAAATACACAAGCCCAACCCTTCCAGAGTTGAGTGAATTCAATTTCACCTACAATAATGACTTCACCCCCATTGACCTCAATCTAATCCAAGGTCTTGAATATAACCTCACAGGATTGCCAGAAGGATTAGAGCTTAATCAAAATCTGGAGCTTTCCGGGAACCCGCAAAGAGCTGGAACTTTTTCGGTTGAGATTGAAGCGAGCAACCGATTTGGCGAAGCTAGTAGTACTTTTACCATCAATGTCTCCGCAGGCAGTCCTTCCGTGATCACACTTGCTGCGAGTCAGGTTGGTTCCACATCCGCCCTGCTTCAGGCTGATATCACAAGTCATGGTGGGGAGGATGCAAACCTAACCTTCCTCTATGGCCAGGATCAAAATAATCTCGATTTGGAATCAAACATCTCGGTTGTTTCTGTTAATGAAAAGGTCCCCTTTCTTTTAACCGGACTGGAAAACAACCGAACATACTTTTATCAAGCCAGGCTCGAAAACTCAGAGGGTTCCTTCAATGCAAGCGATGTGCTATCCTTCACTACATTGACTGAAGAAGTCGCACCCTATGTTAAGGTATTAGAAACAACAGATATCACCGCCCAAAGTGCTGATTTGAACTTTGAATTAGTTTCCTATGACAGCGAGGCTCCAGAACTAACTCTTTATTGGGGGACCAAAGACCAAGGAGAAGTCGAGGGGCTCTGGCAATCGAGCTATGAAATTGGAGAATTGCAGCAACTCGGAGCAGGCAAACAAAGAATTACTGGTCTTAGCCCAGGAGTGACCTACTCTTTCAGAGTACGGGCCAAAACTACAAATAAAACAAGTTGGTCAGAGAATGCCGTGGTATTCCGAACCATTGGATTTCCGTCCGTCGAAGTGCTTCCACCTCTCGAACAAACTACAG
>JAYPZT010000062.1:0-6985 GCA_038136415.1 Opitutales bacterium | reverse complement strand
CCAACTAGACTTGATCCGTGAGGATGGGTTCATCTTGGTTGTCCGATAAAAAGGAGGGAGGAATTTCTTTCTTCGTCCGTATGCCCATGGCCTGAAGTTTTTCTGCCTGTCCGATGAGATTGCCTGGTCCGGTGGAAAGCTGTCCAATGGCCCGGTCATGTGCACCCAATGCCTTTTGGAGAGATTTTCCTACATCTTCAAGGTTTGTCAGAAAGCCGGTAAATTTATCAAAAAGGAGACCTGCCCGTTTGGCGATATCCTGGGCATGCTTATTTTGTTTTTCCAGCTTCCATAAGTTAGCTACTGTTTTGATGGTAGCCATTAGGGTAGATGCGGTGATCAGGGCAATTTTTCGGTCAAATGCATATTGATACAGTTCGGGGTCTTGTGAAAGGGCTGCTCCAAAAGCAGGTTCGACCGGAATAAACATTAGGGTGAAATCGGGGCAGTTTAATTCCTCAATCGAAGAATAATCCTTTTCGGATAATTGATCGATGTGTTTGCGGACCGATAGGAGATGTTCTTTGCTGGCTTGTTTCCGCTCCTCTTCCGTAGTTGCGGAAATTGATCTTTCGTATGCAGTGAGCGAAACCTTTGCATCTACAATCAACTGGCGGTTTCCTGGTAGGTTGATGATTGCATCTGGACGTTTCCCGTCAAAGCTTGATTGCATACTAAATTCCAGATCCTTGGTGAGTCCGGATGCCTCCAGCGCCCGTTGCAGTATGAATTCGCCCCAGTCTCCCTGCTTTTTGGAATCACCTTTAAGTGCCTGGGTCAGGTTTTGTGCATCCTCACTTAATTGTGTCTGAGCTTTTTGCAGACCGGTTACAAATTCTCTCAGTGCTGTGTGCCGGTGTGCGTCCTTTTCGTGGAGTTCTTCCACTTTCTTGCGGAATTCGCGGATATCTTTATCGAGAGGCTGTAAAACGGTTTTTAATTTCTCCTGGTTGAGTTCAGAAAATTTAGTGGATTTTTCCTCAAAAATTCGATTGGCAAGATTTTCGAATTTCTCCTGCATCTGCTTAGCCACTTCCATTTGCTCGTTCGCTTTTTCTTTGAGCCTCCTTTCCAATTCTTGAAGTTGGGTCTGATGCCGGGCAACTTCGGTTTCGGAACGGAGTAATTTATCTCTTAAATCCAGTTCCAAGGATTTAGCTTCCTCACAATTCTGCTTGAGCAGAGTTACCTCTTTTTGAATAGAAACCAATTCCTGTTCCTTAATCTGAACCTTACTTGCGGCACTTTCGAGCTTACGATTAACCTGCTGCTTCTGAAGAAAAATGTAGATGGCCGGAAACGCCAGACCAATGCCTATACCAATCAAAATCAAAACTATCTGATCCACTTATTCAAGTTGGGATGGGGGATGGGAGTTGTCAAGACAGCCTGAAAATGATCGATCATTAATTTCAAACCATTGCTGCCTTAAATTTTAGAGGAATAATAATTTTCCAGTCTTGCTCCAAAGTATTTGATAAGGAAAAAAGATAATATGTTGAAATGGAGAATTATTTTTTTGGCTTATTGTTGTCTGGTTATTTACCTTTCGAGTCTTTCACCTAAAGATCTGCCGGACCAGGCTCTCTACATACCGGACACCGTGCTTCATTTCATTGAATACTCTATCATGGGAGTCTTAGGATGGGCCGCATTTGGGGGCGGAGGCGGATTCCCCTGGGCCTTGTTCGCTTTTTGTTGTTGTTTTGGAATTGGGGATGAATGCTGGCAGGATTGGTTGGGCCGATCGAGAACTGCGGATGTGTGGGATGCTGCCACTGATGCTGCAGGTGCCTTTTGTGGATTGTTGATATCCATGGTTTTTTGGAGAAGATAATTTTCAAAAACTTCACTATTCATCAAAAACTTCTACTTTAATTTTTTACTCTTATGAAAAAAGAATCATCCAAGGTAAGCTCAGCAATAACCCGAAGAGGGGTTATGAAAAGTGCCATCGCTGGCGTGGCCGGAATGGCAACTATGGCCACTGGCATGTCAACGGGCTGTTCGAAATCACAAACACACTCATCCCAGAGGAAAGGAAATATCCGTCAATCAGTGGTTTCCTGGTGCTACTCCAAGCATTGGAGTGTGGAGGAGACTTGTCAGCACGCCCGTGATTTAGGTTGTGAAAGTGTGGAGTTAATTAGCTCCGAGCACTGGCCTACTTTAAAAAAATACGGACTTACTTGTGCGATTTCTCCAATTGCGGTGGAGGGGGCTCCCTTTATCAAAGGGTTCAATAACCCAGAGTATCATCCTTGGTTGCTGAAGATTACAAAACAAGCGATCGATGAATCGGCAGATTTTGGATGCCCCAATGTAATTGCTTTTACCGGGTTTTCAGAAAATTTTTCACCGGAGCAAGGTGCCGCCAATTGTGTAACCGGATTCAAAAAGTTGGCTTCTTATGCCGAGAAAAAAGGAGTTAATGTATGCCTGGAGATGCTTAACAGCAGGGTTGGTGGCCATCCTGATAAAGGGCATCCAGGTTATCAGGGAGACCATATTGATTATTGTATGGAGATCTTGAACGCAGTGGGCTCCCCAAACATTAAATTACTCTTCGATGTCTATCATGTGCAGATCATGGATGGGGATATTATCCAGCGCATCCACCAATGCGGGGATATGATTGGGCATATCCATACCGCGGGCAATCCTGGTCGTGGCGAGCTGGATGAAAATCAGGAAATTAATTATCCTCCGGTCATGAAAGCTCTGCTTGATATCAACTACAAGGGATTTGTTGGGCAGGAATTTATTCCCACAGGAGATCCGCTTGCTGGCTTAAGACAAGCTGTTGAATTATGTGATGTGTAATCTTTTTGTGCCGTTGGGGCGGGTGCGAAGGTGAAATTTGTTGATCTGTTTTGTGGGATTGGTGGCTTTCGTCAGGCTTTAATGGGGGATGCTTCGAGCTGTGTGCTGTCTTCGGACTGCGATCGCCATGCTCAGCATGTCTACCATCAAAATTATGGGGAGACTCCAGTCGGAGACATTACAAAATTACCTTCAGCAGATGTTCCGAAGCATGATATTTTATGCGGTGGGTTTCCCTGTCAGCCCTTCAGTATTTCTGGCAATCAGTATGGATTTAAAGATGTAAGGGGCACCTTGCTCCATGAAATTTTGAGAATCGCCCGGGTCGCTAAACCTGCTGTGTTGTTTCTTGAAAATGTGAAAAACTATCTCACTCATGATGGCGGGCGTACGATGAGGAGAACGATCGAATTGATTCAGGAGTCAGGATATTCCGTTTTTCATGAGATGGTTGATTCCTCGGGGTTCGGTGTTCCTCAGAAAAGAGTCCGTCTTTTTTTTGTATGCTTCCGGAAAGATTTGGATATCAATGATTTTTCTTTTCCGGAACCTTTCAATGAGGATGTTGCACTGGAAGACATTCTTCTACCAGCAGACGATCCCAGGCTGAATTCCTTGTGGATAGACCGGAATGATTTTCGTATGAAAGCAGAACTTCCTGTAGAAAGAGAGAGCAAGCCCTTACGGATTGGTACAATAGGAAAAGGCGGGCAGGGGGAGAGAGTCTACAGCACCAAGGGGCATGCGGTTACCCTTTCTGCATTTGGTGGTGGGGTTGGAGCAAAAACTGGAATGTATCTGGTGGATGGGAAAATTCGCCGTCTTCATCCGGAAGAGTGCCGGAAAATTATGGGTTTTGCAGAAGGCTTTAAAGTGCATCCCAGACAAAATATTGCTTTCCAACAGTTTGGTAATTCAGTGGCTGTGCCGGTGGTGCGGGCCATAGGGGATCGGATCAAATCAATTCTAAATCATTCCTCCCGAATAGCTGCGTAGCTAGTGATTGCGAAAAGATCAGCAAAAAATACGGCGTGGTGCCTCTTTGGGTGTGCCATCGGAGATTTAGGAACTATTCTTTTCTTTCAACTTAGTTATGCTCCGCTTGGAATCCCCGCGAACTTATGGCTGATGGTCTGGGGATTGGCCATGTGCATGGGGATTATTACCAGTATCATTTTGGAAACAGTAATTCTCTGGAAACAGCTAGGGGGAAAAAGAGCGTTCCGTACCGCCGTTGGAATGAGTCTGATATCCATGGTTTTGATGGAACTAGCCATGAACCTGGCAGATTTTGGGATGATGGGAGAACCTGCAATTACCTTAAAGGTTTTGCCCATCACTTTGGGTGCTGGGTTTCTTGCCGCATGGCCCTACAATTATTGGCGGCTAAGAAAATTTGGTAAATGCTGCCATGGGTAATGTACGCTGATTCAATAGGTATTCATTTTCTGAACTTGCCCTCTTAACCCATTCAATCCTAGATTTGAACCTTTCATGAAATTGCTCTACCGAGAAGATGTCCAGGAGGCTGGTTATGATCTGCCTGCACAAGGATTGTGCGAGAATATCGGGGAGAAGGAGATGGAAGCCCTCAAGTTTGGTGGGGAGTGGGTGCTTGCCTCCGATGAAGTACTTGTTTCCGATGGTCATGAACAAAGATTTTTGTACATGGTCGTTAGTGGTCAGGTCGGTATCTACAAAGCCGATGACCGGGGTGCTAACCAGCAAATAGCAAGTCTCGGGGTTGGTGCCGCTTTTGGCGAAATGGCTTTTTTAAGTGGTGGGGTTGCATCTGCCACGGTTCAGGCAGTGGGCGAGTGTGTCTTGTGGCGTATGGATCACAGCCGGTTGCTTGAATTTATTGCAGAAAACGGATTTGCAGGTGGTCAGCTCTGCTTAAATGTCGCGAGCATTCTTTCCGGTCGGTTAATCGATGGTAACAAAAAAGTCCTCGATATGGGGCGGGATTTGCAGGAATCACTGCAGCATTTGCAATCCGCCACATCTGCGGATCAGAAGAAATCTGAGGCACTCAAGCAAATGCAGAGCAAAGTCTCCAGTATGCAAGGAGCTTTCAAGGGAGCCGCGGTCAAGAAATCCGGAATTAGTCCGCTTGCGATTGTTGCCTTTGTATTGGCTGGATTAAGCACCACCGGAATGATTGGTCTTTTTGTATCCATCGATGATTCGGTTGCACAGCGTGCCGATGATCTTGCCAAGAAAGTGGAAAAGATGGAAAAAAATGAAGCTTTCTATCTGAACCTGAAAAAGCGCTTGGAGGGTGAAAATGAGGATATGGTGAAGCAAACCAAATTGCTTACCGAAGAAAAAGAAGCCCTGGAAAAAGAGGTTGCCCGTGCTGAGGATGATGCGATGGATTTGCGTAGCGAAGTCCGCTCATTGGAGAGAGACCTGAGCAAGGCCAAAGATGATGTTGTCCGTGCACAGAGGGTGGATTCATCAGCCATTAAAGATCGGGCTGAGGAAGTTAAGGCAGAGGCGTTGGAAGAATTTTCCCAGAAGGTGATAAGCTGGGCTCAGAAGAATTCAACTTTAGCATTCCCCTCCGAAGTGTTGGTTAAAAACGAAAAGCTTACTCTGATGGATCGCTCGCAGAAGGTTAAACAGCCAGTAAATATTGGGGAAGCGGTGCGGGTGCTTCGGTTTCATCCTTCGGCTCAAGGGTATGTGATTGTTGGCCAATTGAACAGTGATAAACTCCTAGCTGTTGCTAAGCTCGGCAACCTGAACTTTGCGGAAGCTCTCTCTTCAAAATTTGTCAATCATATGAACTCAATGGGACAATCAGTCTCGAATCCTTACTCTAAAAAAAAACCTCTGAGCAATAGTGGGGCAAAATCGCTTTCATCCCCGAGCCCACAGAAAGCAAGCCTTCCAGCAGCAGGAACAGAGAAGCCTCAGGGCCAAGTGTTGAAGAGTAAGGCAATGCTTCCTCAGAAAAGCGAAGATTTTCTTAAATCAACAAGCCCAGGGAATTCGATGGAAAATGATCACGGGAATAGTTGTGTTTGTAAAGACTGCCGTGCCAAGAAAATGGGTAAGGGCAGTTTATTTCCAGAGTGATTCTTTTTTAAGAAGAGAAGAGGGCGTAAATTCCAGCCCCAATCAGGGCAGAGAAAACGGAAATAATCAGGTAGGCGTTTTGGTTGTTCCATCGGGTGAATCTTTCCCATCCAGAATACCAGTAAACGGATACCTCTTCTCCATGCCTGAAGCGTTGGAGGTCTTCAAGAAAGAGCGTTGCATTAGAGTAACGGTGTCCGCGTGACCGGTGGAGAGCCTTCATACAAATGGCTTGAAGATCTTTGGGGATTTTGCGTTCTGGCTTTACTTCCCTGGGTAAGCGATAAGGTTCTTCGAGTAATTTTTTCTTTATTTCGGTAATATCTTTTCCCTCAAGAAATGTTTCCAGCGTAAGCATTTCAAAAAGAAGAATGCCTAGAGAGAAGACATCTGATTTTTCATCCAAATCACTCAATCCCCGGGCAATTTCCGGGGTCATATACATAGGGGTTCCGTAATGCATGCCGCTACGGGTTAAACTGAGGTCAGCAGTTTGATCCTCGGTTCCAATGTCTTGAGCAAGGGATTTCCCTCCCAGTACTTTGGCAAGTCCCCAGTCGAGCACATAAACCTCACCAAATTTGCCCACAATTATGTTTGCCGGCTTAAGGTCCCGGTGGACTACCCCAATGCTATGGGCATAGGCAATGGTCTGGCTTACTTGAATGAGAATATCCAAGAGGCGGGGTAGGGGGAATTTTTCAACAGCACTCGGTACTTCGTGTTTTAGATCAAGCAGGATTTGACGCAGGTCCTGCCCGATCACCCTTTTCATTGTGAAAAATAACTGGCCTGCCCGATCCCTTCCCAGTTCATAGACTGGCACTGTTCCTGGGTGCTGAATATTAGCAGTGACCCGTGCTTCCCGTACAAAACGCTGGGTTTCGATATCGGAGTCCTGAAGGTCCTGGTGCAGGGATTTGTAAGCAACACGGCGGTGAAGGTTCAAATCCTCAGTTAGATAGAGCTTAGCTGTACCCCCTTCCGAAAGAGGCTTTAGCTCATCATACTTCAGGGACCCACTTTTCCATGCACGGGGCAAAAGTTCATCCGTTTTTTCCTGCTGTAAGCGGTGCTG
>JAYPZT010000061.1:0-7175 GCA_038136415.1 Opitutales bacterium | reverse complement strand
CGAATTCTTTCAGCTTCTTTTTTCGCAGCTTGTTTATTACGGGTAATTTTGGAGTCTGCACGATCAGCACCTTTATAGGAAATCAGGATGTGAGAAGCGGATACTTCATCTGGAAGTACCACTTCTGGATTGTCCTTATTTTTAACAAAGGAAGAACGATCCAGTCTGATTTTTTCATAAACATCATTGGAAATAACATAGTACCAACCTGCGAGATTCTGGTTGAGCTCCTGTGCACGCTGACGGGCTTTGGTTACTTTGTCATTATATTCCCGTTGCTTGCGGGCATTGGATGCTTTGATTCTGGCGATCTCCGCGTCTTTTTCCGTATCCTTTTTAGCCTGCTCGGTATCCTTAGCAGGGGAAGAGTTGTTATCCGCAGCTTTTGGAGCTTTCTTCGCTTTGGCAACTTTATCAGAAGCTGGCGGGGGTGGAGGAGTGATATTGGGCGGAGCCGTTGGTGGGGTAAAATTGGGAGGTGTGCCAGGTTTGGCAATGGGGCCTTTCTCGCCTTCGGGACCTTTGGCTCCTTCTGCTGCAGGAACTGGTTCTAGATCTGGCGGGGTGAGCAGAGACTCGTTCACCCGGGCAAATGCGTAGATGTAGCGGCTGTCGCCGGTTGAATTTTCATCGTCCTCAGGTCCCCGGTAAATCTCTCCAAAGCGAAGAACATATTCTACACCGCTTTCCATTCCCACGAGGACCTCTCCCTTATTGGACACCACCTTGGGTACGGTTTGTCCGGCTGCATCCTTGGCAGCAATGGTATAGAATCCTTTTTGTTGAAGGGATTGTACCACTGCCTGATTATTCGCATCCCTAAGGTTGCTGAAAAATTCGCTCCCTTGCTCGAGATTTTTCACCAGAATATCGGGCTTTCTCTCCACATCAATAATCTCAAGATCGTCCAATGCATCCTTCAAAGCATCAAGAACCTCTTTATCCAGCTCCTCATTATCCTTGAGGGGGGAGCCGGCAAGGCTCCATTTGGAGTCTGCGAAGTTCAGTACAAAAGGATCGTTCGACCGGTTGATTTGTCCTTTGGCAAGATTCACATCGTAGTTATCCAGGGTAACCTGCCTGATTTTCCATTTATCCAGGTCGAGGAAATCCTTCTCCACCCAATCCACAAATTTGGAAGAAACATCACGGGCGTTGCGAACTTCTACCCGGAAGACGGCATTTTGCTCGGGCTTGCGCACAAAATAAGTGCTGGGCAATCCTTCAACTTCCTCTCCAATCACCAAGCTGGCCAAGTTGGAGCCAGAGCTGTTTTTTAAGTGAATCAATCGTCCAATACCAGATTCGGTAGGATCTGCTTTGGATGGATCGAGTACACCGAACTTCGCATGTTCACCGGCTCCTTCACCAGCCTGATCAATGATACGCAGATCAAAAAGAATGCTGGCCACATCCTTGAGTTGGTTGTCTGCATTGGCAGGATAATCCGCTTTGCCTGGTCGGCGGATAAACCAGCCTTTATCTGTTTGGGTAACCTCGATGGATTTGGACTGGATGTCCTCCTCATCCACTTCAATGATCTCAATGCCTGTGACAGAGCGTGGATCAAAAGCCTCGAACAGAGTCTGACCCATTAGGTTGGGCTTAGCTGAGGGGTCCCGCTTGGTGGGGGAGGTGAAGGTGGCAATCGCAACTGCTATTATAGCAGCAGCAAGAAAGGTGATAGTCTTCTTATTTTCGTTCATTTTTAATCGATGTCGAAAGTTCTTAAATCAGTAAGAATGGGTGTCTCAGGAACGTACCCTTGAATCAATGGCACCCTGAATTTCTGCTCCCCGTTTTTTGTAAAATACAAATATGGCTATCAGTAGCAGGGGTAAAGGGGGGACAAAAACAGACAGACGCTGAATGCTTCTTTGTTTTTCCCTGATTTCGCGGTCACGCTGCCTCTCCGCATCTTTGATGGCGACATTGGTGGACTGGCGGAGTTCACGTTCTCTTTTGGCCATATTTTTTTGCAGTTTTGCCGCTTCCGTCTGCAAGACCTGCATGAATTGGCCCTGGGTCATGGACCCCTGACTGTTTTGCACATCGGCTAGGGCCTCATTCAGTTTGCGGTTTTCATCCTGAAGAATTGCCTGAATGGAACTTTCTGCTTCCTGAATGGTGCGGGAAGCAATTTCACGGGCTTCTTCAATACTGCGTTCGAATTCCTCCAGCGTGCGGTGTAATCTCCTGCGGTTCCGGATATCAAGCAGGCTGTCCTCGCCGGACAAGTGATCGATAAGATTGAGGGACAAAGTGACATTATCCACATCGAGTGGGAAGTCGGATTCTGGACCACGGCTGCGGATGTTGAAAAAGGGATCCGCCAGCATGTCCACATCTGCCACCAAAACTACATTGATATTATTGGTTTGGTTTCCTTCCTGCACTGCACCTTTTATGGTGGCGGCAATCACTTCCTGAGCACCAGATCCCTGATAACGGGTACGGTCAGGATTGAACCGGCGTGGAGTACCAAACACTCCTCCCGTCCAGAAGGTCTCCAGGCTGGTGGTTCCGGAAAGCTGTCCACCCCGGGTTCTGAGCAGCGGTTTGAATTTCAGACTGCTGGATGCTTTGGGATATAGAGCACCGGGGCAGGTGAAGAGACAGTACTGCAACTCGGAGGTAATCGGATCAGTGTCAAAGGAATTAGCCAAGCCTCCCACATATACAAACTCGTCCGGAAAATTTTCGGAGCGGGGAATTTTGGGGAATGGGTTGTAGGGATCCCGAAGAATTCTTTCCTGTAATCCACCAAGCTTGGTGTCCAAATCTGAAAGAAGTTTCTGCTCCACAAAATTCCGGATCGGATGGTTGCTGTCCATCTTATCAAATGCATTGCGCAAGCTGGTCAACTTGAGACTATTCCAATCATTTTGAGAGAGGGAGGCATTGGATTTTAACCGTGCCTCATACTCAGATGCTTTCTTGATCAGATTTTCCAGATTGGTGAAGAAGGTACCAATTTCTGGAAAACGACCACGGGCAGGTGCCAAACTACGGCTGGCATTTTGTTTCAATGTGGCTAATTCAGACTGAATTTTTTGTAACCTTTCCATCGGATCGAGGTTGAAATTCACCTGCAATAAATTCCAGAGTTTGTTCAAGTCACCTTTCTCTGGGGCACTGCCACCTTCCGGACCACTGTTGTTGTTGCGGCGGGGTTCGTAGGTGCCGGTCACACTTCCCTGGATCAAGGGAAGCGGATCCTCGAAGATGGCGGTAGGAATGCCGGATTTGATCGCTGCGACCAAGTCATCCATTTTCTCATTGTCCAGGGTGCTTGGTTGAACCACTACCAGAGCATCGTAATCATCGGGGGAGATATCTCCGCCAGTTACTTCCTGCACATCGTATTGTTTATTTAATTCATTGAAGAATTCCCAGGCTGGGGTACCGCCTCCAAGATTGAATCCCATAATTCCCATACCTGCGGTTCCGAGAACTGGGGCATCGGTGGCGAATACTCCGAGAGTCTTTTTCTTTTGCGATCCGCTCACCGCGTTAATCGTGCGGACAATTTCGTATTCTACCGGCAGACCTTTATAAAGGAAGGGAATGGTTTGCTGTCCGGTATCCCCTTTGCAGACCACACCCATGTATAAATCTTTCTGCCAGGGCACCATTCGACCACCCTCCATCACGAAGAGGGGAGGGGTCACTCCATTCTGGTTTTCCACCCCGTATTTCTCGGCGGTTGCAGATGCGTTGTCTTCCGGGGTAATTACATGGATATTTACCGAAACTAATTTGGTTTCCCGGTCGATTTCCCGCAAAGCGGTGAGCAGGTTGATCCGAGTCTGTACATACTGCTCAGGCATGGAATCTGAGGGGGAGATAAAAGCATCGATCTCCACGGGGCTTTGCAATTTGCCCAAGAGGTCAATGGATCCCTCCGATAAGCTGCTCAATTGCTCCGCTGTGGCATCAATCCGTACCACATCATGGTTGCGGAAATATTGGGTCAGGGCAAAAGCAGTGACCACTGTGGCAACCACCCGGATGGTGAAGTGGGAATATTTTGATTTTCCCTGTGGGCTTCCCACCCAGTGCCTCCGACCAATCAGGATCGATGAAAGGTAGAGCATCGCAATCGCCAGTCCCACAAAAAAGATAATTCCAGAGGAACTGATGATCCCACGGCTAAAATCGAGGAAGTTAGTGGCGATGGCCCATTCGGAATCTGGCAAAAGTGCAAGAGGGGCGTTGAAAGCGACTCCAAGTACAAAAGCCACGGTTAAATTGGCGGTTAGAAAGGATGCCACCATCCCAATCGCAATCATGCTCAGACCGACAAACCAGTAACCGACATAGGTCGATGCAAGTAGTCCAAAGTCAGGGTTGCCGAGTTGGCTAAGTACAAAGTAGTTAGCAAAAAGGGATATCACCAAGGAAATCGAGAAGATGGCAACCGCACCAAGGTATTTGCCCATCACCACATCGAAGTCACTGCCTGGTAGGGTGAGGAGCAGTTCATCGGTTCCCTGCCTTCTTTCATCTGCCCAGATGCTCATGGTAATGGCAGGGATAAACCCAAGCAGAATGTGTGGAAGAAAACGGTTTAACTGATCAAGGTTGGCCAGGTTGGAATCGAAAAACTCCTGAGGCCAGAAAGCGGCCAGTCCGCTGGCAAGCAGGAAGGCACAGATAAATACATATCCGCTTGGGCTTCCAAAGTAGGCGGCGAGGTTGCGTTTAAATACGGCGAGAACGGCTTTTGTGTTCATAGCAAATTCGACGAAATTAGATTATGCGGCTAGGGTTTGTTTGTTGAACCATGCGTCCAGGGAAGACTCTCCCTTCACTTCATCGGGAGTTCCCTCAAATATAAGACGGCCATTGTTAATTAACAGGATACGGTCCGCTACTTCAGGAACTTCCTGCAAGATATGAGTGGATAAAAGAATAGTTTTTCCGAGTCCCTTGATGGTTTTGCGAACTTCTAATACTTGATTAGGATCCAGACCAGCGGTCGGCTCGTCCATAATTAAAACATCCGGTTCGTGCAGTAATACATTTGCCATTCCCACCCGTTGCCTGAATCCCCGGGAGAGTTTACCAATGGGTTTATTGAGAACAGTTTGCAGAGCACACTGTTCAATGACCTCAGCAATCCTGTCTTTCTTGGTGGATTCGTCCATACTACGGGCATCGCCGAAGAAATTCAACAGGGTGATAGGTGTCATTTCCTCATAAAGAGGTCCATTTTCAGGAAGATATCCAATACGATTTGCAACCAATTCCCGGTTGTTTGCCACTTCCATTCCACATACTTTGGCCACTCCCGAGGATGGAGCGAGGTAACCGGTGAGCATTTTCATTGTGGTACTTTTACCGGCACCATTGGGTCCGAGAAAAGCAACGACTTCCCCTTTGCGGATCTTAAAATTCAGATCCTCCACGGCAATAAAGTCGCCATAGTACTTGGAAAGGCCATTGGCCTCGATCATAATGTCAGTGTTCTCTTCTTCACTCATGATTTACAGGAAATGATAAAATTTCAGATTACTGTTTTGGATTTAGGGATAAAAGGCGTAGAGCAATGTGCAAATTGTGCAAACAATCAAAAAAATCTTTCTTCTCCAGTCGTACAAGAAGAAAAACTTTACAAAGACTAATAAAAAAAGTTATTGTTATGACTTCCATTAGCCCATGGATTTATTGTCCCAAAAATTCTCGATCTGTCTTACATTATTTGTTTGCTGCATTCCTGTGTTTGGGAAGCAGTCATACAATTCTGATTGGTTTGATTCTGCCTTGCGTGCTGAACCCATTACTTTCGATGATCTGGATGGAGCATTGATCTCCCGTTTCGCAAATAAGAGCACTGCCCGCCCCCTCATTTATCCAGCAGTTGTTCCTCTGCACAAATGGATGGACAGAACAGCCAATACCTTTTACAGCCTCAAACAATTGGCTGAAAATCCTCGTTTGGCCAGAATCGAGAAAGATCGTCAATTTGCTTCGTCCCGTAAGCATATCCGTATGGAAGAAGAACAGACTCCTACTTTTGCTCAGCGCCAAAGTAAGCTTTTTGATCCTTCCAATCTCCTGCTTCCTTCTGAATCTCTTTCTCTGCCTGATGATCAGGAACTCAATAATTTCCTTTCTGAAAAGGCCAATGAATTCATCAGTCCGGAAAAACAGGTGGAGATTATCAAAGCCATGCTCCAGGAAGAAAGTCCTGACCATCCTGTTCTCAGTCTGATTCAAAATTTACCTCAGTATTCTCCCAATCATACAATCCCAAGTAAGAAGGTAGCTAAAAAAGTTGCGAAAAAACCAACCTTTACTGTTCCTGAACCTCCAGCAGTGATTGTTAAGAAAGAGGATATTCCTGTTGCTATTGAATCCCCGCCCGAAGCTTCTGTGCCTGAAAATACCGTCCTCAAACTCAAGGCCCGCAAGCCTTCCCGCGATGGTACGATGAGACCCGCTCAGGCTTCTGAAATTTATTTAACCACTCAGGATTTGAAGGAGTTGCTCAAGGACTTAACCAAAGATCCTGCCATTGCTGGCGAGGTTCGTTCGGTGGCTGAGCTCTGGGCCAAGGCGGAAAAGAATGTTTCCCACAACCCAGAAATCGCTCTTGGGGTAAAATCGATTCTGCTTTCCGCCAAAGTCGGTCGTGCCCGAACCGATCCCTACGGTCAGGCATCCCTGGAAAATCTTTCTCCCGATGATAAATACTATGTGATTGGAATCGATAAAGATATCGAAACCGATGTGGTCACTATTTGGTCCAAGGAAGTGGAAGTTGCTCCTGGGGAAAACCTGGTCGAACTGAGCTCCACTGATATCATCTATCAGGAATAACCCTGCTTTCTTTCGCTCCTGTTAATAAACAGGGCAAGAATTGCTCGCCAAGCATCGGCGGAGCTCTAAAGTACTTCTTTTCTTTAATTCGAAGTTTTATTCAAAGTTATGCAAAACCAAGAAATTCTCCAGCAAGCTGCCGATCAAGCACGCGGCTTGGCAATCGATGCAATTCACGCCTGTAGTTCAGGGCATTTGGGACTTCCCCTCGGAGCCGCCGAAGTGGGTGCGGTTCTATTCGGAAAAGATTTACAGGTCGATCCATCCGATGATCAATGGTTAAACCGCGACCGTTTCGTTCTCTCCGCCGGTCATGGCAGTATGTTCCTTTATGGGTGGTTGCACCTCGC
>JAYPZT010000060.1:0-7186 GCA_038136415.1 Opitutales bacterium | reverse complement strand
GGATTTGTTTGATCTCACCAAAAGTTCCTCTACCTCGCTCATCGCCTGTTCCGTGCTGACGACTTTACAATAGCGGTCTTTCAAATTTGTAATACTGGATTGATGAAGTTCACTGGTAACAGTGGCACAACAATCATCGACGAGCGTAACAAGGTAGCCAAGGTCACAGGCATCCCGAATGGTGGTTTCCACACATTCATTGGTATAAACGCCAACCACATAGAGGGAACTGATCTCCATATTTTTGAGAACATAATTCAGGTTGGTCGAAGAAAATACTCCGCTGGCAGTTTTATTGATAATGATCTCGTCTCCCACAGGGGCAACCTCCTCGATAAAACAGGCATCTGCAGATCCAGGAGCCGCGTGAAGGTCGAGCCGCTTATGCCCCTTGGAACGATCGCGACCATCCCGGGTAAGGGATTGAATCCGGACATGGATGACCTCAAGGCCATGCATACGAAAACAATTTTGCAGGTTGTGGACATTGGGAAGCACAAGGTCTTTCAACCGGTCGAAGTAATAACGCATTTCATTGAGAGGAATGGGAGACGATTGATCATCTTTAAACAGTCCATGTCCTTCGGCCGCATCGAGGTATTGCATATCAATGCAAAGTAAAGCGGTATCCCGGTTGGCAAGATCCTGCTGATGCTTTGGGTTTTCAATAAATGATTCCCGGTAAACTGGTTTAAGAGGATCGATTGTATCTGGGGGATTCATGCTAAATTCGCTTGTTCAAGAAGAGCTTAATTCCAGTAAGGTGTGCAACAATAGATTGGCGCCAGCTTCAATATCCTCCCAGTCAGTCGCCTCCGCTGGGGAATGGCTCAAGCCCCCTTTACTGGGGACAAAGATCATGCCCATGGATGTGATTTTACCCAGTAACTGTGCGTCATGTGCCGCTCCGCTTGGCATTACTTTATGAGAAATATTGAGGGATTTTGCATGACTGGTGAGCAAATTAACAATTTCTTGATCCGCAGCCACTGGTGAAATTTCTCCCTGTGCATGAATTTCACTCGCCAGGCCACGCCTTCTGCAAATAGCAAGCAGGGTGCGGTCAAACGCAGTGGACAACTCGGTAAGAATGGCGGTGGACGGGTCCCTGAAATCCAGGGAGAAGTCGACCCGGCCGGGCACCGAATTAGGGGCTCCGGGTAAAATCTCCGCTTTGCCGACGGTTGCCCGGCTATTTTCAGTTCCCACCTCTTCCAAAATTCTGCCGATTTCATGAGCAAAATCGGCCAATCCCAGGAGGGCATCCTTGCGGTACTCCATGGGGGTGGTACCGGCGTGGTTAGTTTCTCCCTGCAAGGTGATAGACCAGGACCGCAACCCGGTTATATGATCGACGATCCCAACCTGTAAACCTGAATTATCAAGCACTGGGCCCTGCTCAATATGCAATTCCAGATAGGCCCGGAGGTCGTCCGCATTACGCTTTGCCTTTAAGGCTTCGTCTATGGAGAGCCCCTGTTTTCGTAAAAGATCAACCAGCCTGACACCATCCAGATCGCGGGCCGTTTCCAGACGATCCCTGCTTAATTCTCCCACAAATGCCTCCGAGCCAACTGTCCCTCCAAACCGTCCTTCTTCATCACTGAACGCAATGAGTTCAACTGGACGAACCAAAGAGACTTTTTGTTCCTGCAAAATCCGTATGCATTCCAAACCGACCACCACGCCCAGGGAACCATCGAGCATTCCAGCACAGGGAACCGTATCAATATGAGAACCAACCACAATCCGCGGTTCCTGAAGATTATTCCCTAGGATTCCTGATATGTTGGCTACTCCATCCCTGCTGGTTTTAAGCCCAGCCTGTTTCATTCTCTTCTCCAGCCAATCCTTACCGGCAAGATCCGCTTCACTAAAAGCCATCCGGTAGATTCCACGATCTCGGGGGTTTTTACCGATCTCCGAGAGATCGAGTAAATCCTGTTTGATCCGCTCAATGGAAACCAAAGGACCGGTCATGCCTGTACAAATTGATGATGGAGGATGTGAAGGCAAAGCAGGTGATTGAGCAAAGTATCTTTGCGAACCAAACTGGTGGGATCCTGATCGACTTTGTATTCATCCAAGAACTGGGTGACACGCTCCGGCGAACAAATGCCCGCATCTGCGACCATACCAGGATTAAGAAAATCTCCGATCAATTCGCCCACTTTCCGGCGTTTACTCTCATCGGTATGAGCGGGAGGTGCCATGAAAGCGAACTTCTCCCTCTTGTACAGAACCTCGGGCAAAACTCCACGAACCGCTTCCCGCAAAACATACTTCTCCACATTTCCATGAATACGCAAATTAGGAGGTATCTTCACCGCGATCTCAGCGAGATGATGATCCAGAAAGGCGGGCCTGGACTCCATTGAGTTTGCCATATCCACACGGTCCCCTCCCCAGTTTAAGATTTGACCCTCTAATTGGCATTTGCTCCAGGTGTACTGTGCACGGTCGAGGGGATGCCGGCCTTCCAGCATGGAGGCATCTAACCGATCGGCAATTTCAGCAATTGGGTCATACTCCTTCAACTCATCCTGCAAATCATCTGAAAGCAGGGGGCGGGCAAGATCCAGAGTATCCATCCATGGCTGAATCCAGGATGGGGTAAACCCGCATATTTGTTCCCAGGAGGGATGACTTCTCTGATTTTCGGCCAGAATGGCCCCTTTGAATAATTGATTGGTACGCTCGAGAGCGGCCTGATAACCGGCACGCACTTCTGGAGTTTCCTCCTTCAATCCATGAAGAAACATGTCTCTTTTAAAGGCAGGGTAACCGGCAAACAATTCATCGGCTCCCTCGCCGGTGACTACACAGCGATAGCCGGATTCCCACACCCGTTTGGACATAAGATTTTTTGCCACTCCGAGGGTGTTGTAGAAAGTACGCTCTGCATGCCACACCGTTTTAATGTAATTCTCTCCGTATAAGTCCTCGGCTTGTAAACGAATGAGCTCCTGATCTGCATTCATAGATTCTGCCATCTCTTTAGCAATGGGAGACTCATCGTAAGCATCATCATCAAATGCAATGGTGTATGCCTTTGTGGGCGACTGCATCGCCCCAGTTGCCAGACCGAGGATACTGCATGAGTCGATACCTCCAGAAAGGTAGCAACCCACCGGCACATCCGCTTCCAGTCGCAAAACAATTGAGCGTACTAATTCCTGCCTCACTTGTTCGATATACTCCTGGGGATCCAACAGGGATGACTTTCTTTCCTCGTCTTCCGGAAAGTCAAAGTCCCAATAACGAATACATTCGACATCCAGTTTGTCACCACGCTTCCGGATCCTGAGAAAATGCCCGGGTGCCAATGAGTGCACTCCCTCAAATGCACTCATACCAGGGGCAATTGTCTGCATCATTTGATGAAGTGCCGCCCGGCGATCAAGCCGTGCAGGCACAGCAGGATGGGCAAGGATTGCCTTCACTTCCGAACCATAGATCAATGTTTTACCATCGGGAGAAACCCAGTAGAACAGTGGCCTTACCCCAAACCTGTCCCTCAGCAATAGTAGCTCATCCTCCGTCCTGTCGTAGAGGGCAAAGGCAAATTCGCCCCGCAGATGCCTGGTAAATTCAACTCCCATTTTCCGGTATAAACCCAAAGCAATTTCGGAATCGGACTTGGTGGAGAAACGCTCCCCTTCCGCCATTAAATTCGAGCGCAGATATTTAAAATCATAAAATTCGCCATTGTTGGTAAAGACATACCGTTTGTCCTGGGAGTGAAGGGGCTGCTGCCCTCCTTCCAAATCATTGATCGATAAACGGACATGACCCATGGCCAATCCTTTCTCCCTCTCAATATGACAGCGGTTCCCATCTGGGCCGCGGTGAACAATCGTTTTCAATTGTGCTTCGAGATGATCCGAAACTTCATCGGCCAATCCCTGCACTGAGAATATTCCTGCTATTCCACACATAAAAGTATTTTGGATTTCCTGCTATTAAACAGGATTGATTTCATTGAGGTCAGGCAACTGGCCGAGCCTGCCCATCACTGAGATAAGCAAAGCCTGTCTCATAAAGACCGATCCATGAGCCTGAGAAAAATAAAGGTTGTGCTTGGTCTTATCGAGGGAGACATCCAATTCATCAAGCCGGGCAAAAGGGTGTAAAATAACAGAACCTTCTTTTAGGGGACTGTCCTTAGTAAGTTTAAACCGGCTGTCCATTTTCCGGTACGAATCACCAAGAAAAGCAATCGAGTTCATATAGATTATATCCAGATCGGGTAAATGCTCCCGCACATCATTGGATACTTCATAAGAAATATTGGCCTGCTTTAGCTTGCTCACAAGATCTTCGCCAAAAGGATCTGCCATTTCTGAAA
The DNA here is from genome assembly GCA_038136415.1 of Opitutales bacterium. GTDB lineage: Bacteria > Verrucomicrobiota > Verrucomicrobiia > Opitutales > Seribacteraceae > Chordibacter. The sequence goes on along the minus strand of JAYPZT010000060.1, from coordinate 2,838 downwards.
TGACGGTGACTTTCCCAATATGGCTGTGGAAAAGCAGGGACATCAGAAGAAAGGACTTCACCGCCCTCATTGAGCCTGGTGTTCCCAAAATTCCGAGGTGCAACTTAGGCTCATCAGGAGTGCGGGGCGTGGCTAGATGCGGCTTCCATTTAAGCAGTGCATACCAATCCGCCAAAGCCTGCGTGGGATGCTCGCCTGACCCATTTCCCGCATTGATCAAAGGGATACGCAGGTTGCCCAGTATTTGCTCGAGGCTATCCGTTTCAGTGTGACGCAAAATAACCAGGTCCGCATAGGCATTAAACATCTCGCCAATATCCGCCAGTGTTTCTCCTTTGGCCTCGCCTGTGGTTTTGCCATCTGCAATCGAAATCACTCTTCCATCCAGCCGTAGAATCGCACTTTCAAAACTGGTACGGGTACGGGTGGATGGCTCAAAAAATGATGTAAGAATGATTCTTCCCTGCAGGGGATGATAAGGCCAGATCTCAATTTTCTCGAGGATGGCCGCGAGCTTACAAAGTTCCGCTACCTGGGAGTAGGAAAATTGCTCTGCTGACAAAATATTTTCTCCGGAAAGTTCTTCCAAAACACCGAGGTCCACCGGATTGTTTTCAAAAAGATTACCAGGCTCGGGTCGTTTTGCATTTGAGTCTACGGGCGGATCAAGATTGGGAGCAATCTGGTTACTCTCAAGATCCTCCGCGGATTGATTTTTATTCATAGCTAAATTTTTCATTTGATAAAAGGATTTACCACAGCCCCCCCTTACGCCATTCCCGGATGAAAAGGACCAGCAGTACGGAACAACCAACCGCAGTCCAAAGTAATGAACCACCAACAATAAGGGTGAGGATGAAGGAGCTGATCATGTACTGGAAAACGGTTGATGAGTTGAAGGAAATGGCATGGGCTTAACTTTTCTGGAAAGAAGGGTAAAGATCATCGAAACCGCAGTGCCCACTAAAGAGGCGACAAACCAGCCAATGGTAAAGTAGGAGATTAATCCGCAAACACTTCCAAGCCCAATTCCAACCAGAACCAGTTTGCGGTTCAGACCATCCCAGAACAAGCCGGCAATTACCGGCCAAATTAAACTTCCCACCAGAGGGCCTGATAAAAACAAAACATTGATAATCGGCCAGTGTGGCAATGCCAGCAACCAGGTGACACCTCCAACCAAAATAATCACCACGCTGGTAACCTTTCTGAAGTTTTCTTTTTTAGGAGCTTTCCCCAGTACTTTTCCGCTAATATCCTTAAACAGAAGATCCGAAGTGGCCGCGAGCAAGGAGTCAATCGAGGATGCCATCGAACAAAAGAGAACGGTCAGAATAAGCACCCCTCCCCACATACCCAGCCCGGTTGAGCCAAGCACAGCTGCGGCCACCGTGGGCCCGGTTTGATTTTCCTGAGCTATGTTGATTCCAAGGGGCCCAGCAGCCAGGGCAATGAAACCCGCGGCAATAGGTATGGGAAACCAGAGAAAACCAGCAAGGGTAAACGCTTTCGGGGCACACTCCTTGCGAATGGCAAAGGCCCGGGACCACCAGACGTTGTTGTGAAAGACCTCCCCAAACCCGAATAATAAATTATTGAAAACCGCCAGCAATGCCGCCGGCATAACCCAGAGTAAAAGAGAGGGCTGATATTCACTCAGATAAGCATGTGTATCCTGCATATCCAGCTGCCCCCAAACCAGATACCCTATGACCAAAATACCCAGTAAAATTAAAATGCTCTGAATAAAATCTGTACCAATCACCGCATACATTCCACCAAAGAGTGTGTACCCAACACAGACCGCCAAAATAATACTCATACCCTGGACATAGGGTATTCCTGCAAGCGACTCCAATAAATCACCCCCTGCAATGGCCATACTCACCAGCCAGGAAGTGGAGTAAGTAATGGTAATGATGAGAAAAATTACCCAGCCAATTTTACCGTATCTTAAATAAAAGAAATCACCTGCAGTCACTCCCTGGGGAAGAAGCTCTCTGATACGGGGAAGAAAAAGGGCAAATAGAAAGAGGCCAAAACTTGCGGTGGAATATGCCAGCATTCCCCAAAGTCCAAACTTATAAGCAAAGACAGGAGCAAGCATGGTGGTGTTGGAGGTAACCCAGGTTGCCATCGTCGTGGCCCCGCCCAGAGCCAAGCCCACTTTTCTTCCTGCAAGGGTAAACCCTTCCTCTGTTTTTGCTTTCCGCCCCCATAACCAGCCAAGCAGAATCCATAAAACACCCAAGCAAGTGACCAACCCCCAACCGAATTCAGGGGCAAGCATGGAAGAATCCGTCATCAGGGAACCTGGTTTCTTAAATACTTTGTTTTTCGGGAGCCATGAATGATTGCTCCCACCGTTAACAAACTTACCGCACCTCCTACCGCCAGCAGGAAATACATCAAAGTCAGATCCACAAACTCCACCTGTACTGGTAATACCCTCGACCATGAGGTGTCTTCACCCTCTTCTTTGATACGGAAAAAATGCTCTCCCTCCGCTAGTCCGGTCAGGACACTCGACTGGTCATCCCCCCGGTACCTTACCCACGGTTTGGTAAATTCTCTGGAGCGGGCATGCTCCAATACAATGCTCCGTTCAGAGTTCCATTCCAGCGTGATTGCACCATCGGAAATAACCGAGTTGGACAGGTTGTCATGATTTGAAAACTGAGGTTTAGCTAAAGCCCAGTAACTCCCGCCGGCGATGGCCGCGATCAAAAAGAAAAGGCGTTTTGTGAGAAGAAAAAAGATGAGACCGTTTCGTTAAGAGTTCGAATTGGTTCATCTCCACTACAAGACCATACTCGGAAACGGGTCAAGAGATTAGCT
>JAYPZT010000059.1:0-7229 GCA_038136415.1 Opitutales bacterium | reverse complement strand
GTGGAAAAACGTCCATTCCGGATAAAATTGTTTTGTAATCGGGAGCACAAATTGGATGAACCTTATCGGCGTTATCTTGAAAAAGGGATCCAAAAAAAGTTCGGTCTGGCTGGTTGCCCCCTGAAATTCTCCCTTGCCGGAAAAGAAGCCCGTTATCAGGAAGACCGAAAATCTGCCTAGCCAAATGTTTTAACACCTCCACCCAATCGTTTACCAAGAAACCGTTCCATGATGGGGCGGTTTTTTTATGGCTATGGAAGGGATTTTGACGGGTCTTATGTTATTTGTATATTCTGATGAAATTAATTTTATGAAAATTGCTTTTTTCGGATCTGATGCCATCGCCCTTCCTTGTTTGGATGCAATCATGCAAAATTCCCAAGGATGGGAAATTTGCGGGGTTCTTACCCAACCAGACCGCAAGTCAGGTAGGGGTCGTAAACTTCAGTCCAACCCGATCAAGCAATGGGCTCTCGATCATGGGATTCCCGTACAGGATCCCCAAAAGCCTAGTGATGCAGAAGTAGATTGGGTAAAAAACATCGGTGCCGATCTCACTTTAGTAATGGCATATGGTCATATACTGAAGGATTCGCTCTTGGAGGCAGCTCCTCTTGGTTGTTTTAATTTACATGCATCCATGCTCCCTAAATACCGTGGGGCTTCTCCCATAGAAACCTCACTGGCTATGGGCGAGTCTGAGACAGGCGTTACTTTAATGCGGGTAATTCCCCGGATGGACGCGGGGCCAATCATCGATATGGAAACGGTTCCTATTTCATCGAGCGAAACAGGATCCAGTTTGCGGGAGAAATTGGCTCATGCATGCGTTCCGCTTATTCTGCGAAACCTGGCAGATTTACTCGCCCAAAAGTTTTCTGAAAATGTGCAGGATGAAAAGCAGGTGACTTATTGCCGCAAGCTAACCAAACAGGATGGCCAAATTGATTTTTCTCTTTCTGCAGAGGAAATTGAAAATCGTTCACGAGCCTTCGCTAGCTGGCCAGGCAGTTATTTTTTTCACGAAGATCATCCACTTAGGGTAGGAGAATTGAAGGTTCATCCTGCAATTACACACCTCGCTTGCGGTGAGCGTTGCTCAGAGCATGTCAATTCTCTTATCATTGGAACTAGTGCGGGCGCGGTCGAAATTTTGGCCTTACAGAAACCAGGGGGTAAAATGCTGCCCATTGCTGAGTTTTTACGTGGTTACTCCTTCCCGGCTCAAATTACTTTTTGCTCACCTGCTGAAAAACTTCCCCTCTGCCGCTAAAAAGAAGTTATTTTTTAAAAGATTTCTTGATTCAATTGTCGGTATTCGTCACTTTAAGAGTGTGGAAGTTATGATGGGTAAGATTAGACCTTTGGTCTTTTCGTTTTTTTGTTTTGCTACATTGTTGGCGGGTTCTCTTTGTGCTCAATCTGATGCAAAAATCCTATTAGCCAATCTCAAGCAGGATCTTGAGCTTGTGAGCCGTGACCTAAATAGCTTGCGCAGTGAAGTGGAGATGCTTCGTCGTGAAAATGCTCAACTTCGGGTTGCGATCCATCAGGACAATCGCTCCAAAGACTCTTCCCAGCAGAGCGGAGTTGTTTTAGAATTACAAAATCGTTTACAGGCATTGGAGCTGGCATTTCGGCAATCAGAAAAAGATCGTGGGAGTAGGCAGGAAGAAATCAGTAAGAAGTTTCAGCAAATAATTGAGCAAATGAACAAAGGATTTGAGCAGGTCACGAAATCCAATGCACCCAAGCCCCAAGCCCCCTCTTTTTCAAATGACTATCCAAAAAATGGTTTTGTACATACCGTAGAAAAAGGAGAAACCATCAGTAGCATTGCGGTGAAATATAAGTCCAAGGTATCCTGGATTATCAATGCCAATCAAATTGCTGATCCTACCAAAGTATTTGTGGGTCGGGAACTCTTTGTGCCTCAAAAATAGAAAGACATCATAATGAATACACCAACTCGTAGATTAGGGCGCGGATTGGGGAGTTTGATTGCCGGGGGAGGGCAGACTGTTGCTCCATCATACGCTATCGAGCCTGAAGAAAAACCGGCCCTTGACCGTGCCCATCTTGCAGAAATCCGGGAAGAACCGGAAGTTCCTATGTCAGCACAGACGGAGGACTCCAATCAATTGCAGGAGTTATTGATTGAGCAAGTATTTCCCAACCCCAACCAGCCCCGCAAGGTGATGGATCCTGAGGCAATCAAAGAACTTGCCTCCAGTATTGAATCGGAAGGTTTGCTTCAGCCCATCGTTGTACGTCTCACGGATGCGGGGTATGAACTTATTGCAGGGGAGCGACGCTGGAGGGCTCATCAACAACTGGGCCGACCCACTATTCTGGCGAGAGTTTTAGAGGTTACCGATTTGTCATCTGCCAGTCTCTCTCTGATTGAGAACTTGCAACGCGAACAATTAAATCCTGTTGAAGAGGCCATGGGATACCAGTCCCTTATCTCGGATTTTAATCTGAGTCAGCAGGAAGTTTCTCAGCGCATGGGCAAAAGCAGGTCACATATTGCGAATCTGATGAGACTTTTGCAATTAGAAGGAGAGCTCAAAAGATTACTGGCGGAGGGTGAGCTTTCGGTTGGTCATGCGAAAGTTCTACTTGGGATTGATGATCCGGACCGCCGACTAGCCATTGGTCGCCAGGCTGTTCTGGAAGGTTGGACGGTCCGGCAAATTGAAGACGCACTTACGAATGGATTCGCTCTATCCAGTAATGGAAGCTCCCGCAGGGTTTTATCCTCAGTTTTATATGAGGATTTGGCAAACTCCACCGCACTTGCAACCGGTCGAAAAGTTAAGATCAAGGCATCATCCAAGGGAAAAGGTAACATAACTTTGAGTTTCAAAGATGAATCTGACTTACGCGACTTGCTCGCCAAGTTAGAGAATTAAGTTCATTTTCTGTCAGGTTACAATAGTTGGGGAAACAAGGTTGCCTTTTGTGGGTATTCCTTCATTTTAAATCCTTAAAACTTATCCTAAAATGATTGTTTTCCTAACTACACTTTTAATATTACTTTGTCTGGCTGTTGTGCTGTTGATTTTGATTCAGCGTACATCAGGCGGTATGGGTTCAGCACTTGGCGGAGGTGCAGCTGATCAATATCTTGGAGCGGGTTCAGCCGCCCAATTATCCAAACTTACTGTCTGGGGAATTCTCTTCTTTTTTATTCTGTCTTTCGGTCTTTATGCACTCTATCAAAGCGAGGCAGGTGCGGAGACCGAACTTTTACGCTCTCAGGACATTGCCCCCGTCATCCTTCCTGGAGATGTGGCTTTGCCTGCTCCTGCCGATAGCGATGCTACCCCATCAGTAGATGCAACACCTGCAACCCCGGTACCGGCTCAGCCTGTGACATCGGGAAATTCAAGCCAGTAGCTCTCCCCCTTTAAGTACGGCAATTTCAGTGAAGCTTTGGTTCAAGCTTCTCTTCCTTTGTGGTATTGTTCATCTAACATCCGTCTGCCTCCTTGGACAGGTTTCTTTTCCGGCACGTGGATTCTCTTCTATTTTGGATGATTCTCAGGCTCAGCAAAAACTAGCCTCCTTTCGCAAGCTCTTTTATTCCGCTCCTTCGGAGCAAGCTTATCACCAGGCCTACCTTTACCAGTTCGATTTTACCCATTTTCCGAAAATAGGAAAGCCAGTCATTCATTTTGGTTCCCTGTCTGCTACTCATCCAGATTCTCATATTTTTCGTGTAGATTTATTTGCGTCTTCTGGAGAAGAAAGTCCTTACAGTTCATTCCTATTAATCAGGGATCAAAAAAATTCTGAGTTATGGAAGTCGGAGCCAGGCAATCCCAAGGCTATAAAAATAGAACCAGCAGACTGGTTAGTACCTTGGACAGATGGAATAAACCATACTCCTTTTGATTTGCTCATGCCCTTTGTTAATTGGCCCTTTGAATACGAAAAATCCGGGCGCGTTTGTGGCCGTCCGGCTCACCTCTTTTCATTTTCTGCACCTAATGAGCAATCATTCTTCCGGGACCAAAAATATAAAATCAGGCTGGCAATAGATGATGCATATGATGCCCCTTTGCGGATTGAGCATTTGGATGGTGGTATTTTGCCTGCCCGAACCTTTTCCTTGCAGAGCTTTAAAAAGATTGAGGATCAATGGGTGGTCAAAGCGATTGATGCTAAACATCGTGATTCCCAATCCCGGACAAGATATGAATTAAAAGCGGTGGCACTTGGGTTAGATCTTCCGTCTTCCCTATTTAAACCGATCGGATTAAATCAGCCTATTCCTCAATCCTCTATTATGTTCAGTTCGCTTTAGAATAGAACTTTTATCTAAATCATCTTGCCCGGACTGAATTTTCTATTTTTTCTTTCTCCAATTTATTATGAGTACTGATTACTTATCTCCATGGGCGAAGAATATCGCTCCTTCCCCCACGTTGGCGGTTGATGCCAAAGCCAAAGCACTGAAGGCTGCCGGTGAAGATGTTTGCGGGTTTGGTGCAGGTGAGCCTGATTTTGACACCCCGCAATTTATCAAAGATGCCTGTGCTCAGGCGCTGGCGGACGGCAAAACAAAATACGCAGCTGCTCCTGGTCTTCCTGAGCTTCGCCAGGCACTCGCGGATCAATATCATCAACACGGAGTCATTCCCGAGGCCAATCCCGCACAGGTAGTGGTTAGCCCTGGCGGTAAGTATTCCTGCTATTTGGCAATTCTTGCCACCTGTGGTCCGGGAGATGAGGTGCTTATTCCTGCTCCTTACTGGGTAAGTTATCCGGAAATGGTAAAGCTTGCCGGAGCTACTCCCAAAATCGTTTTGGCCGGTGATGATCAGGGATTTAAGATCGCACCTGAGCAGATCGAGGAAGCCCTGACCCCGGCCACCAAATTGATTATTCTCAACAGTCCATCCAACCCGACCGGTTGTCTCTATGACCGTGCTGAGATGGAAGCGATTATGGAGCTTGCGATCCGCAAAGATTTGCTGGTTATGTCAGATGAAATCTACGAATATTTACTCTACGATGGTTCGGTACATCATCGCCCTGCCTCTTTCTCCAAGGAAGCACAGGACCGGGTGATTACTGTTTCTGGTTTTAGTAAAACTTTCTCTATGACAGGCTGGAGGCTTGGCACTCTGGTCGCGAATCCTACCATCGCCAAAGCTGTGGCCAATTTGCAGAGCCAGACTGCATCCAATGCCACCACTTTTGCCCAGTATGGTGCTTTGGCTGCCGTTCAGAACTGGGATCAGGCAATGCAGGCTGTCCAGGATATGCTGGTACACTTTGACCGCCGGCGTTTACTCTTACTTGACGGGTTAAATGCGATTTCGGGTATCGATTGTTTACGCTCACAGGGTGCTTTCTATCTCTTTCCCAAAATTTCTTCTTTCGGTCTATCCTCGGAGGAATTTTCAGCTAAACTTCTGGAAGAAGAAAAAGTTGCGGTGGTGTCCGGGCATGCCTTCGGGGCGGATGGCTATATCCGTCTCAGTTATGCCACATCTGATGAGGTTATCCAAAAAGGATTGGATCGCCTGGATCGTTTCTGCAAAACTCTTGGCTGACCCTTTTCGGTTACAGTCTAAAAGTTAATTTTCTAGCTTTTGTTGGTACCTGCGGATTGCTCGCCTAAAAAGCGGACTAATCCATAGGCTAGAACGACCGCCATGGGGCCAATTACGAAGCCCTGAGGTCCGTAGGCTAGGATTCCTCCAATGATGCCAAGAAAAAGCATAAAGCTTAGCCATGCCCCTTGGTCGTGCAGTCGTTTACCCATGCCCGCTCTGATTTTACTGATCAGGTAATTAAGCAGGATACAAAGGGCGACTACCACCACTGCGGTGATGGGTTCCCCTCGGCTCCAGATAATAGAAGAAATGGGTAGCCATACCATGGCACTTCCCACCACTGGGACTAACCCAACAAATGCCGCAATCAGAAAGATAGGCAGAAACACAAAACCACCTATGAAATGGGCCACCATTCCCATTGCTACTCCCCGAATTAAAGAGGTGAGAACGGTATCATTTAGCAGACGAAGCGTAATCATGCGATAGAGGGTGAACCAGGAGGTGGTTTCTTCCTCAGTAAACCCTCCGACTTTCAAGGCATTTTTGACAAAATTACCTCCATGGGCGTATAGAAAAGAGAGTGCTATCAAGGCAAGGGCAAGTTCGGCCACAAAACCACGGGTTCCCTTGAATAAGAATTCGATAAAGGTTCCGGAAAACTCTCTGGTATCTCCCACAAGATTAGCCACAAATTCGAGGGTCTTACCTTCATCAATCGGCAAGCGTGGGAAAATAGTCTGGATTTGCTGAATTTGCTCGGACACTCCTCTAAGGAGCGTATTTTTGGCAGATTCCTCCCCTAAAGCAAGAGACCATACCACATCCAATAAACCTTGCTTCTCTCCGGATGCATCCCAAAGCAAAAGAAAAAGAGGGGAGAGCAGGACCAAAAGTAAAGAAAGGGTGGACAGCACCGCAGAAACCTCGGAAAGCCTCTGCGGTTGTATTTTCGGGAATATCTTTCCTGTATACCTCTTGATGGGCACGAAAAAGATAGGGAAGGTCAAGGTGGCGAGGGAGACCGCAAAAAGAATAAACTCAAAAAGAGGAGCAAAGGTTCCATAGAGGGGAACCAACAGAATTAATAAGGCTACCAGTAATAAAGCTCTTCTTTTCCAAAGGTGCCAGAAGGCACTTCTTTTCGTGCTGAGCAAGTCAGGCTCTTCTAGGTTGCTGTTTTGAGAGTCCACCGGATCAACTTGCATAAATATTCTTATGAGAATGAAGCGAGGTGCTTGGCAAGAAATTTCCCGGTGGGAGTATCTTTCTCTGCCAACTTTTCTGGAGTACCCTCAAAAATAAGTTTGCCTCCGGATCTTCCTCCTGAAGGACCAATTTCAATGACATGATCCGCCAACCGGATGACATCGAGGTTGTGCTCAATAATCACCAGGGTGTTTCCACTGTCCCGTAATTTAAAAAGTAAATCCAGTAATTTTTGTATATCCAGCCAATGTAAACCCGTGGTCGGTTCATCCAATAAATAGAGGGTGCGTCCATTTTGCTTTCTGCTTAATTCCAGGGATAATTTTAACCGCTGAGCTTCACCTCCCGAAAGGGTATTGGCAGCCTGGCCAAGTTTGAGGTAGCCCAGACCCACCGCATCCAAAGTTTCCAGTTTGTTGAACACAGGAGGGTGCTTGGCAAAAATTTCTT
>JAYPZT010000058.1:0-7648 GCA_038136415.1 Opitutales bacterium | reverse complement strand
TTCCGGAGACTGGATTAAAAAGTAAAGGATGGCGGTTTTGAAACTGCCCATTGCTGGTCTTCTTATCTTCTGTCTGCTGGCTGGGTTTTCCTGTCGTTCCTCCCATGTCCAGCCGTCCAGTGCGGATGAAAATGAAACCATTTCTGGCCGGGCCTTTGATTCGGGTTCCCTGGATCAGTTAAAAGAAAAGCACAAAGAAAATTTCATTCTCGGCAAAAAACTCGAGGAGGAAGCCGATTGGTTACGGGTGCGTCTGCAAATGGTGGAGGCGGAATTAAAAGCCAACCGGACCAAGGAAATTGAACTGAAGCTTTTGTTGGAAATGGCGAAATATGCCAGGATCAGTGACCGAATCCCTGATGGCGAGGGATTCATTACCGACCGCCAAAAAGCAATTTGGGATGCCCGGCTCGATGTTACCCGGGAGGATTACAAACTCTCCCTGGCCAAGGTTAGGCTGTTGCAGCGTGATCTCGATGAGTTGCGGGAAGAGTTTGCAGAAAGGGGCCGCCATGCTCCCAAAAATTCTGTTTTTAAATAAGTAAAATCCACCCTCCATTTCGGGGGGATTTTCGTTGTCCTTCCTTCATCGCTGTTCAAGAATTGACCATCATGGAAGAGGTGGTTCAACAATTGTCGGGAAACCCGTTGCTGCTGGGGTTGCTTGGGTTACTCGTATTTATTCTGGCATTTTTTGTTTTGCGCAGTCTGCTGAGGATTTTTCTATTTCTGGCAGCCTTGGTTATTCTCTATTTTGGGTATGTTTATTTTTTACAGGACAAATATCCAATTCCACAAGTTGACCCCCAAACCTTGACGGAATGGGGAACCAAGATCGAAGAGATGATTCCGGATGATCTCGGTGCGAAATTCCTGGACTCCAATTATACCAGACCCAAAGAGCAGCCTTGAATTGGTTGAGCTTTTTAAACATGTAGGGATGTTTGGATGAAGATTCCCTGGCCACTATATCTGGCATGGAAGCAGTTGTTTCCAAGTCAAAGAAAGTTTTCCTTCTTCTCCCTGCTCGCAGTGGTTGGAGTGGCGCTGGGGGTAAATGTTATGATTGTGGTGGTGGCTTTCATGAAGGGCTTCCAGCACAAATTCCGGGAGGATATTATTGATGCTCAGGGTCATGCCCGGGCGTTCCCCCTGAGGCAGCCCAAGCAGTGGCAAACGATCCGCCAGGAGCTCATCAATAACCCGCAGATTGATTCCGCATCTTCCTACATTCAGGGACCGGTGCTTCTGCAAAATCGTAATGATCAGTCCATTCCCTTTGCGATGGGGCTGGATCCTGCGGAGTTGCCACAGGTTCTGCCTCTGGACGAGTTTCTCCAGCGTGGTCACTCCGCCATGGATGCAAAAGATGCATTGGATGTTACTCCTGTGCCCACCACGGAAAAGCTGGCAGATGATGTGATTTTTGTAAGCCGCTATGTGGCCAACCGACTGGGGGTACGGCCGGCCGCTATTTTGAGAATGGGCGAGGGCGAGCAGGAAAAACAGCAACTGGATGAAGGGCAGGGAGTGGTGGTTGAGAGACTGGATCCTTTGGTACCTTCCGGGGAGTGGTCCCTTAAATACATAGGGGAGAAAAAATGGATGCTCCAACTGGATGCTCTCGGATTTGAAAAAATCATCTCCGAGGAAGATGGGTTGATTTATGGGGGGCAGGGATGTCCGGTCTTTCGTAGAGATCAGAAGATTGAGCCCGAAGTTAACAGTACCACCGTGTACCAAACCTTTGCCTCATCCACGGTGGAAGTATTTTCTCCGGCTATGATTGAGCGGGCGAAGGCGGATGAAATGATTCCTCCCAAGGAAGTGAGAGTTGGTGGTGTGTTTGAAGTGCCCTGGCAGGGATTTCAGGCAGAGGCGATTATTGGTACAATGAATTTCATGGGTGATTTGCGGGGCGTACAGAATACCTGTGATGGATTTTTCCTGAAGTTCTCATCCTCGGTATCTTCCTCGGAGAGAAAGTTGAGTAAAATGTGTGATCAGTTGTCTGAGTCGTATCAGGGAGACTGGGCGTTTGTTCCCTGGTTTGTGGAGAATGCATGGTTTTTCGACCTGCTGAAATTTGAGGAATATCTGATGATATTAATCATGGTTCCGATTGGACTGGTGGCGGCATTTGCCATTGCCATTGCCCTGATGACTTCAGTGCTGCGCAAGATTCGCGAGATTGGATTACTTGTGGCGATGGGAGGGGCGAGAGGATCGGTGGGTTCCATCTTTTGTCTGCAGGGATTTTTGATCGGTTTGCTTGGGGCGGTGCTAGGCTGTGGGTTGGCTCTGCTTTTCATTCGTTTCCGTGATGAGATTATGTCCTTTATTGTGGTGAGAATTGCAGGGGATGAGGGGAAATCGGGCGTAGCTCAGTTTTATGATTTTTACAGCCTGACCGTACCTTATCCCTGGGAGTCCCCGGAGAGTGCTTCCACCTTTCTGACTTTTGGATTGTTCGCAGTACTGGTTTCCACAGTTGCCGGGCTGATCCCTGCCTGGCGTGCCGCCCGGATGAATCCGGCAGATGCATTACGAAATGAATAAGCAGATTGTTTTAGAAGCCAGGGAAATTTCCAAATCCTTTCGATTGGGAAACCAGAAGCTGCAGGTGCTTCAATCCATCGATCTTTCCCTGGAAGCGGGTGCATCCTTGAGCATCCGAGGAGAATCGGGATGCGGGAAAACAACTTTGCTAAACATTCTGGCCCGGATTGAGAATGCGGATGAGGGAACCGTGTCCTGGGGGGAGCAAAAGATGCGGTGCGACCGCAATGCGGGGCGGAGCGAGGTCGCTTTGCGTGCCAGTTTTCTGGGCGTTGTTTACCAGGCATACTATTTGGTGCCGGAACTTGATGTGCTGGAGAATGTCACGCTGTCTGCCCGGTTGACAGGTGCCCTGAATCAGACAGTTGTCGAGCGTGCCCATTTTCTTCTCAAGCAGATGGGAGTGGAAGATAAAGCGAAGCAAATTCCAGGGAAGCTTTCCGGCGGAGAGAGGCAACGGGTGGCGATTGCCCGGGCACTTCTGAACCGTCCCAAGGTACTGCTGGCAGATGAGCCAACAGGCAACCTAGATGAGAGAACAGGTGAAGAGGTGATGGACCTTCTGCTTCAGGCCTGCTCGGAGGAGGATGCGTCCCTTGTGCTGGTTACCCATAATCTTTCCTTTGCCCGGGCCACCAATCAGCAGGTGTTTCTGACCGAGGGGAAATTGAACAGGGTTTGACCCTCCGCGATTCTTTCCTCATGAAAAGGGGTATGGAAACAACCCTTAAGTGCGGAGTGGCCGGGGTCGGCTACCTTGGTAAACATCATGCACGGCTTTATCATGCTCTCGATGGGGCTGAACTGGTGGGGGTTTTTGAACCTAATGATGACGCCGCCAATGCGGTTTGTGCCGAGTATGGCTGTGCCCGGTTTTCGACTTTAGAGGAACTGGGTGCTGCCTGTGATGCGGTCAGTGTGGTTTGTCCAACCGACCGGCATGCAGAAGTGGCCCTGGAGTTAATTGATCATGGTTGCCACCTGCTGGTGGAAAAGCCGTTATGTGTCTCCTCTCAGGAAGCCGAATCGATTCTGGAAAAAGCAAAAACTGCCAAGGTGATGGTACAGGTTGGGCATATTGAGCACTATAATCCAGTGATGACATTTCTGGAGGGCGAAGTAAAAGAGCCCAGATATTTGACCGTTGAACGACTGGCTCCATTTCAGCCCCGTGGTACGGAGGTTGGGGTGGTGCTTGATTTAATGATTCATGATGTGGGAATAGCGATGGCATTAGTGGACTCACCGATTGAACGGATTGATTCCATTGGAGTACGGGTACTTTCTCCGACGGAGGATATTGCCAATGCCCGCTTGGTTTTTGCCAATGGATGTGTGGCCAATCTCAGTGCCAGCCGGGTGAGTGAGAAGAAGGCGAGAGAGATTCGGGTCTTTCAGGACACAGGTTATCTCTCACTTGATTTTATGAACCAGAAGGGACATCTGATTAAAAAATCTGGTCCATCCCTGGAGAGACATGAAGTGCCAGTGGAGCAGGGGGAGCCTCTGGCCCTGGAGTTGGCTTCTTTTCTGTCCTGTGTACAGGATGCGACCACGCCGAAAACGGATGGAAGCTTTGGTAAGTCTGCCCTGGAAGTTGCCCTGACTATTACCAGGCAGATTCAATCCGCTTGGGAATCTTGAGTAAGCCTGTTGTATTCTCCCCGATTTCCGGCGGTTGCGACCTGCTGGTGGTTGCAGGGGAAGCATCCGGGGATGAACATGCCGCCCGTTTGGTTCGGGATCTCTTAGAGCAGAAACCTGGGATGAAGATTTCTGCCCTTGGCGGGAATGAATTAAAAAGTGCCGGGGCGGAGCTTGTTTTTCCTCTCGCACAACACGCGGTGGTGGGACTTTGGGAGGTGCTCAAGAATTACCGGCTTTTTAAGGAGATCTTTGAGACCACTATTCAATGGATAAAAGAAAACCAGCCAAAATGTGTGCTCTTGGTCGATTACCCGGGGTTTAATCTTCGTCTGGCCAAAGCATTGAAACAGCATGGGATTTCATGCAAAGGGGGCGGGGAGATCAAAATTTTACAGTATATCAGTCCCCAATTATGGGCATGGAAAGCAAACCGCAGGTTTGAGATGGCTGAGACACTTGATGCTCTCGGAATCATTTTTCCCTTTGAGCAGGAGTGTTACTCGGATGTCTCCCTGCCGGTTTCATTTGTTGGGCATCCATTTTCGCATCCATCTTATCAGTCACCGGTAGCATTTGAGGAAACAGGTGACCTGCTGCTTCTTCCCGGAAGTCGTTCCCAACCTGTGAGCCGTATTCTCCCAATCTTTTTGGATGCCTTCGAAATTTTACTGGAGGAGGGGCGGGAATTAAACGGTATCCTTCCGGTTTCTGATTCCAGTATTCGGCGTTTAGTGGAGAACTTGCTTGCTTCCAGAACCAAGCTTAAAGGAAGAATTAAGGTTGTGGGTAAGAACAGTAAGTTGCAGGCAAGAGCCGCATTGATGAGTTCGGGCACGATGTCACTATCCTGTGCCTGGGCAGGTGTACCAGGAGTTATTGGATACCGGGCACATCCACTCACTTATCTGATTGGGCGATTCCTGGTCAAGGTGCCTCATTTGGGTATGGCTAATTTGCTGTTGCCTGGGGATCCCCCCAATCCGGAATTTCTACAAAGCCAGGCGAATGGACCAAGGCTGGCCAGTGAGATTGGAAAAATTCTTGATGATCCAAAATCCGGGGAGCATGCCGGAAAGATTGCGAAAAAGCTGCACAAATTATTGGCACAACCCCAGGAGTTGAGCCTGATTGACTGGCTGGTTCAGGAAGGAAGGCTGGGCTGAGCCCGCATCTGTTCCCATAAGCGCAGGGCACGCTTGGACAGAGCAATCCGGCAACGGTCCACCTCAGAGAGGCGCGATTGGAGGTTCTCATTCGCAATCGCAGAGATGTCATCCATGTTGTACAGAAATACATTATCCACCTGAGATGCAGCTTCTTCCACATTTCTGGGAACGGATGCATCAATGATAAACAGAGGCTTGGATGGACGTTTTTTCATCGCACTTTCCACCTCGGTTTTACTAAGCAGTGCCTTGGAACTGGCGGTGGACGCAAGCACCACATCGAAGAGGTGCAAGCTCTCATGGAACTTGGAATAAGCCAGGGTGAAGCCGTCAAATTTTTGAGCCAATTCATCGGGTTTTCTTCGGCTGAGGGGACACCAGTCGAAGGTTCTGCCCGTCACAGTAATAGCTTCGGATCCGCGCGATTTAAATGCTTCCAGTGCACTCTCAGCTACCTCTCCCGCACCCACCACCAGAAACCTGCACTGATCAATCCGGCCAAAAATCCGACGGGCAAGCTCGCACAATACATTGCCCAGGTTTACCTGACCGCGGGATATTCCGGTATTGGTACGGGCCCATTTTGCAGCCTGGAAACTTTTTTGAAACAGACGGTTGAGCACCTTGCCGGTCGATTTTCTTTCCACCGCTTCATCGTATGCTTTTTTGATCTGACCAAGGATTTCTGTCTCGCCCACCATTTGGGAATCTATTCCTGATGCCACCTCGAATAAGTGACGCACGACTTCCGAGCCGGTTCGTCGATAGGTTTTTTCCCGAATGAATTCCAAATCGAGATTGCGGAAGTTTGCGAGGAAATCCATCAATGAACCTATCTCAAAGTCATCATCTGCTGCCCCGTAAATTTCCGTTCGGTTACAGGTATTGAGAACGATGGTTTCCTTGAGTCCTTTGATTTTTTCCAGTCCCTGATAAAAGTGATCCACCGAATCATTGGGCAGTCCAATACTTTCTCTTTCATTGAGGTTGGCCACCTGATGAGATGTACCCAAAAGAAAAAGTCTACTGTCGCTGAAATGACTCATTAATTCAATGAAGTGAGCTGGATCTCCGCAGTTGGATGAAAGACATGTTCCCTAGTTTTTGAATTCACCAGGGAGAGCGAAAGTAAAGCGATGGCAAAGAGAATAATAGTCCATTTGGCAAAACGGGAGCCATAGAGACGATTACTCAGTCGTAGACCCAAGAGAGCCAAATACCCAATCCATAGAGCAGTGGTAACCAGGAGCTTAATATGACTGACAAATTCTGGATGACGGGACCAGTGCATCGTACCCACCACCATGGAGAGCGATAGGAATGCCACCCCCACCGCCAGCAATCTCATCGCCGCTACTTCCAGATCCTGAATCGGAGGAAGATAGGGACCAAGGAAACCGGGTCGGCGGGATAGCAGAGCCTGACGCTGGGACAAATACATCATACTCACCACCGCGAGCAGACAGAACAGACCATAACTGAAAATGGCAATGGATGCATGCAGTTCGATCCAGGGGTCCTTAAATAATCGGGTGTATCCATCTGCCAACCAATAGCTATGATCCCAGTTTTTAAGACCCAAAGAAAGAGAGCCAAGTAACAGGGATATGCCCGCACAAAAGGTGCCCAGCAAATTTAATTTCCAGAGCAGACGAAGCAATAGAAAGGCAAGAATAAGGGACCAGAGAATGAACTGGGTTCTTTCGAGTCCATTCCCCAGGGGGCACCCATGAACTTCAAGGCCCCGCAAGTAAAGTGCTCTGGTTTGCAGCACAAATCCTAATAAAATCAGGATAAACGGACTTTCCTGAAAACCATTGGGGAAACGGTGCCTGGTCTTGATGATTCCAAGCAGAAATGATGCTCCGTAACAAACGGTAGACAACCAAAGCAAATCTCGAACATCATGAAAGTTCATAGGTTCAAACAAA
The DNA here is from genome assembly GCA_038136415.1 of Opitutales bacterium. GTDB lineage: Bacteria > Verrucomicrobiota > Verrucomicrobiia > Opitutales > Seribacteraceae > Chordibacter. The sequence continues at coordinate 345 of JAYPZT010000058.1, read as the reverse complement.
GTATTCCCCAGACTCTAGATGTTTCTACAAAGTTCTTCGATGGTAAAAGTAGGAGAAAAAAGAAAGCTAAGAAGAATAATGTACAGGAGTGGAGCCAAAGTATTTACGCATGGATGCACAGTCCGACCCTTCGCAATTGACACAACATGGTCGAATCGAAGATTTGAAGTCATTCTCGATGTGCTCAATCACGAGCCTTGCACATAAGTCGATAAACTTTTCCTCCATGTTAAAGCAGTCTACACGGGCGAAGTGATCGACCACCTCATCGGCATAACCCCGAAATTCAATATCAATTTCATCGAGGGTCTCGATGTGGTCCGTGGTGAAGGCGATCGGTACCAT
>JAYPZT010000057.1:0-7651 GCA_038136415.1 Opitutales bacterium | reverse complement strand
TAGGATCCTTCAAATTTTTCCACAATCAAATCGGCATTGGTTTGAATGGCATAGCCACCAGCTTTATCCAACGGGTTTACCTCGTGGTAATACTGAGAGATGACCTCCCTATTGAATTTCCTGAAATGTACCGTGCTGGTGTCTTTTCTACACTCCAGATAATTGCTCTGCCTATGGATCAGGCAAAGCCCAGTGTGTACCTGGTGGGACTGACCTGAAAGTTCCAACAGCATTTCCTCCGCTGCTGAGATGGATGTAGGTTTGCCAAATACTTTTTCTCCCAGAGCCACCACCGTATCTGCTCCAAGCACCCAGGATGACGGATGTATAGATGAAACCGCTTCCGCCTTGATGCGGGCGTTCTCCTGAACCAGTTTGACCACTCCCTCCCGATGAATGGTTAATTCCTCTGCATCACTCGACACCACCCTGAAATTTGGGATTAATTCGGCCAGCAGCTCCTTCCTTCGCGGAGATGCCGAAGCCAAAAGTAGATTATGCAGAGGGTTGAGGTTCGCTTTTTGTGGATCGGATGACATAGTTATTTTTTCGATGTCATCTTATCCAAAATATCGAGTAAAATGAAGATTGGAATTGCCCAGCTCAATTCCACCGTGGGAGATTTGTCTGGCAATCTCCAATTAGCTTCTAATGCCTACTCAGAATTGGTCCTTAAGGGAGCCAATTTGGTTGTTTTCCCGGAGCTTACTTTATGTGGATATCCCCCGCGTGACCTCCTTCTTAAAAAACGGTTTGGAACAGATTGTGCCGAAGTACTGAATCAATTTGCCACTCAAACCGGAGATTGCCCAGCCCTGATTGGGTTTCCCGATCGTGCTGAGGCCAGAACCAAAGAACCTTTCTTCAATGCGGCAGCCCTATGCTCCGGAGGCAAAGTGATTCAGGTTTTCCATAAACGGTTGCTCCCCACTTATGATGTCTTCGATGAAGACCGCTACTTCGCCTCCGGACAAAGCCCGATGCATTTCACTCATCTGGGGAAAACCATCGCAGTGACAATTTGTGAGGATATCTGGAATTCGGATAAGGAGCTGCATGCAGAGGATCCACTGGAAGAGTTTTCCGGAATCAATATCGATCTTTTGATCAATTTATCTGCCAGTCCCTGGCATCTTCACAAAGCCGGACAACGCCAGTCTATTTTACAAAAAGTTGCCCAAAAGATGAATTGCCCGGTGATTTACACCAATGCAGTGGGTGGAAACGATGAATTAATTTTTGATGGATCGTCCCAATGCCTATCCGCAAGCGGAGAAGTTACTTATCAGTCCCCTTCTTTTCAGGAAAGCAACTGCCTGGTTGATCTCGATTCAGTGGAATCCCAGGAAATCTCCTCGCAGACCCAAGAAATGGAATCCATTCGGCAGGCCCTGGTGATTGGACTGCGTGACTATGCTCACAAAAGTGGCTTCCGCAAAGGCCTGATTGGACTAAGTGGCGGCATTGATTCCGCGGTGACAGCTGCCATCGCAGTGGAGGCACTGGGGAAGGAAAATATCATAGGCATCAGCCTGCCTTCCCAGATTTCCAGTGACCACAGCAAGGACGATGCCCGGGCTCTCGCTGAAAATCTGGGTATTACTTACCATAGCCTGCCTATTCAAAAAATTGTCGACTCCGCGGAGGGGGAACTTGCTCCGCTCTTCGAGGGCATGGAGCCGGATGTAACCGAGGAAAACCTGCAGGCCAGAAGCCGCGGACTTTTACTGATGGCAGTATCCAACAAACTGGGTGCCCTGCTGCTCACCACCGGCAATAAAAGTGAGCTGGCGGTGGGATACTGTACGCTTTATGGCGACATGTGTGGCGGATTGGCCGTGATCTCAGACCTGCCCAAGACCAAGGTATTTGCTTTGGCCAGACACCTGAACCAAGCCTCAGAGATCATTCCCCAAAACACCATCGATAAGCCACCATCCGCAGAATTACGCCCAGACCAAAAAGATAGTGACTCCCTGCCGGAATACGAAATTTTGGACGGCATTCTGGAGGGTTATGTGGAGGAGGGTCTTTCCATTCAGTCCTTGATCGGACGTGGGTATGATGAAGAAATAGTACGCAAAATTGTCTCCCTGGTGGACCGGAATGAATACAAGCGAAAGCAGGCAGCACCCGGCTTAAAGATCACCCCTCTCGCCTTTGGTATCGGCAGACGTATGCCCATCGTGCAAAAATACAGCAATTAACTGAAAAGATTTATGACCACATCTGCTTCCTTATTCGAAAGAGCAAAAGAACTGATTCCTGGCGGAGTCAACTCACCAGTCCGGGCTTTCCGCTCGGTGGGCGGCACTCCTTTTTTTACCAGCCGTGCATCCGGTTGCCATCTGCATACAGCCGATGGACAGGAGCTGATTGATTATGTCTGCACCTGGGGACCAGCCATTCATGGGCATGATCATCCAGTTGTCCGCGAAGCGATTGCTGAGGCATTATCCAAGGGAACAAGTTTTGGAACTCCGGGACCCGCAGAGGTGGAAATGGCTGAATTGATTGTCGAACTGGTGCCATCCGTGGAAAAAGTTCGCATGTGCAACAGTGGAACCGAGGCAACCATGTCGGCGATCCGTCTCGCCCGTGGGTTCACGGGACGGGACAAGATTATCAAATTTGCAGGCTGTTATCATGGACATGTGGACAGCTTACTGGTCAAAGCAGGATCCGGAGCATTAACCCTTGGCAACCCAGACAGTGCCGGGGTGCCCGCATCCTTTGCCGCGGAGACGATTGTGCTTCCCTACAACGATCTCGATGCAGTCGCGGAATCTCTCACCAGCCAATCCGGCCAGGTTGCAGCCATCATTGTGGAACCCTATCCGGCAAATTGCGGATTGATCCTTCCCCTACCCGGCTACCTCGAGGGATTACGCAAGCTCTGCACCGAGCATGGAGTAGTCCTTATTTTTGATGAAGTGATGACTGGGTTCCGGTTAGGCCTTGGTGGTGTACAGGAGAGAACAGGTATCACGCCTGACCTCACCGCGATGGGAAAAATTATTGGTGGAGGCTTACCCGTTGGGGCTTTTGGAGGAAAGACTGAAATCATGAACCATCTCGCTCCGCTTGGTCCGGTTTATCAGGCAGGCACCTTGAGTGGCAATCCATTGGCTATGGCTGCAGGGATTGCCTCACTCAAATTACTCAAAGAGACCAAGCCTTATGACCGGTTGGAAAAGATGGGACAAGATCTTGCCAACGGACTGATGGAGCTTGCCCAGTCGCACAGCATCCCTCTTCAGGTTCCTCAGGTGGGCTCGATGTTCTGTTTATTTTTTACGGAAAATCCAGTCACTCAATTTGAGGATGCGGTCTCCGCCAAACACGAATTCTTCAATTCTTTTTTCCATGCCTGTTTGAATCAGGGGCTATACCTACCCCCATCCTCCTATGAAACCTGCTTCATTAGTGCCGCACATAATGACGAGGTGGTATCCAGCACACTGGAAATCTTTGCCCATTCTTTTTCCTCTTTTCATTGACCTATTCTCGAAGTTGCTAAGATTGATAAGCTCCAGATGAATTTGAAAAACATTTTCCTTTTTTGTTCCCTTTTGACCGGAAGTTTCTCTGCTGTTTTTGCTGAGCAGAATTCTAGAATCCCTTTCTATGAAGACTATTTCGAGCAGGGAAATCTTGGTGACTATCTCGATGAGGCACAATCCTTCCTCGAGAAAAATCCCGAGGCTCCCGAGGCTGCCCGGGTGGCTTTGGATTATCTGATGATGAGCAAAGCTGCGGAAAACATTCATTCCGTCAAGGAGGCAACCAACCTGTTAATGTTTGATTACCTTGGCAGTCTGCCAAGTCTCTTTTTCCTCAGCTCTTTCGATGCCGGTTCCCCACGGCTCAATCAGCTACTCCTTGCAAAAACAGAAGAGAACGATCCCCATGATGCCAACTTCTCCAGGCAATTCTGCCAGACCCTTAATCTGCTCACCCGGTTGCATGGCCCCAAATCCCTCAACGACCCAGTCCTGAGAATCCGGTCCTTTCTGATTAGTCAGAACTCTGATCTGCCCGAGATCCAAAATCTTCTTCGTGAAGCAGTGCTGGAATTGAAGGATAATCCGAACTACAAATCTGTGGCTGAGATTATAACTTCCGACAAAGAGATTCTTGGTCAGGTAATTGAACTCTCTCAATTATCCGATAATGATTCGGAATTCTGTATGAATTTCCTTTCTGCCAAGCTCAAGGATGGGCAACTCAATAGTGCCCAACTCCTGGAGTTACAAATTGACCGTGCCTTGTTTTCTCTCGAGCCCAATCCGCGCAAGGCTCAGGATTTGATTTCCCGTCTTCCAGCAGAACTCGCCAAAACCACCAAGTATCAGACCTATCTTGCCTTTGCTCAGGTAATTCTGGGAAACAAGGATTCTTCTCTGGAAACCTTAAAGTACGCCCTGACCAAGCCCAACGGGGAACTTGCGGAAGAATGGGCGGAAACTGCCACGGATTTTAGCAATGGCCAGGAATTTGAGGACAGCCGGAAAAAACTGCTGCTTTCCCAGCTGGAAAAAGCAGTCTCGGAAATTAATAAACCAAGGGATGCATTATTTGTAAGGTTTCGATGGACCGGTGATGCAGATACATCCACCAATTCCCTTGATGGCTACATTGGCTTCTCTGTACCAAGGAATTATTTTGAATTTCAGGCATACCGAAATGAACAGCCGTTTTTTGCCTACCGCACAGATGCCAGTTCCAGCGCTCTCTTTTCCAAGCTTGCAGACGAGGAGATCAACCTCCGCTTTACCGAACCAGGAGCTATCCCGGTACCCACTGTGGATATTCAGCGGGATCAGGAAAAAGGTACCTTTAATTACAGTTTCAATTTGAATTTCAGTAAGAATTACCAGGATTTACTCAATCAGGCGGGAAAAACTCTCGAGAATTCCTATCTATCCACCAGCACAGGTAGAGAAGTGCTGGTCAATCATCTCATTTCCAAAAAAGGGATGTGGTTTACTCCCCCTGCCGCCACCGAGACAGGCACCAAATTCAAAATGAATACTTTGCAAAAATCAGGACCTACACCCAAGGAAGCCATTCTTCACATCGAGCTTTCTGGGGATATTACCGAAGCACAGATCGGATCTCTGCATATTGAGAAAATTCATCGCGGGTCCGAAGAGGTGCTTACTGAAATGCCGAAATGGCCATCCGAAACTTTCACAGAACGGGATGGGTTTGATTTTCAGCTTCTGTTGCAGGCAGTCAGTCAATTCACTCAAAACTAACCCGCATTCTATTAGGAAAATTCCCGTACCAAGCACGGGAGAACTGGTTTACATTCCCTTTCCGCGAAGGTTGCTTTCGAGCTGGCGCTGGAATTCCATCAAATCCTCATCCGATGGTTTGTATCCTTCATCTCCACCGGATAATCCAAGTCTGCCAAATTGATCAATTGTCCAGGTTTTGGACACGCCGTCTGAGAAAGTCACCGACCCACTGGCCATTGCTCCGGGAGGAACCACGGAATCCACATCAACCGTTACGCCTCCCTCTGGTGTACCCTGCTCATCCAAGGCCAGACTGGCAGGATCCGCAGAGCCATCATCCGGCTTAGTGGATTCTGGTTCCTCCTGATCGACCAGGGTCAGATCAAGGTCATCCACGAGAAAGCGCACATCCATGTAGGTCATGACGATACCAAACTCGGAATCAATTTTTTTCTGCAGATCAGACAATCCCATCCCGTCCGCCACCCAGCGGGCAATTTCTCTTTTTTGCTCACTGCTTGGCTCCGACGCGGAAACAGGTGCACTCTCAGAAGTGGATGTTTCCTGTGCGTTGTCTTCGGCGGGATCCTGGTGAATGTCTTCGATCATGACTGCGGTATTAGGAGGAATTTGCCCGCTTTTCAAGCACGCAAATCAGAAGGACAAATAATTTTTACTCCATGGATTGGGACAACTGCTCGCGCAGAAACTCAACCGAGTGCTTAATCGAGGTGTCCTGATCCATCATGTTTTCCACGGTTTTGCAGGCATGGATAACTGTGCCGTGATCTCTTCCACCAAATGCACTGCCAATTTCCTGAAGGGAGTGTTCGGTGAGCATTCTGGAGAGATACATCGCAATCTGCCGGGGGAATGCAATATTGGCCGGTCTTCTTCTGGAAAGCATATCCGCCATGCGCAAGTGGTAATAATCAACCACTTTTTTCTGAATGGTTTCCATGGTGATACGGCTCAAATTTTCCTCCCTGAGAATATCGCGCAACAAGCGCTGCACCGTGTCAAGATCGGCTTTTTTGCGGGTAAGTCCCACATAACCTGCCACCCGGGTCAGGGCACCTTCCATACGGCGTACATTACGGGAGATATTTTTGGCGAGAAATTCAAGAATGTCCGGTTCGATCGTGATCCCCATGGCACTGGCTTTGCGGGAAAGAATCGCCACCCTGGTTTCAAGATCAGGGGCCTGGATATCTGTCACCAATCCCCATTGGAACCTGGAGAGTAAACGGCTCTCAATCTTATCAATTTCACCTGCCGGACGGTCACTGGTCAAAAAGATTTGGCGTTGAGCCTCGTAGATCTCGTTGAAGGTGTGGAAAAATTCTTCCTGTATTCTCTCTTTACCAGCAAGGAACTGGATGTCGTCAATCAGCAGATAATCCACACTCCGGTATCTTGAACGGAATTTGGTTAAATTGTTTTCCTGAATCGCCCGGATAAATTCATTGGTAAATTTTTCACAGGACACATAGGCAATGCGGCAGGCAGGATTACGGTTGAGTGCCTGGTGTGCGACCGCATGCATCAGGTGAGTTTTACCTAAACCGGTTTCTCCATAGAGAAAAAGTGGGTTGTAGGTATGAGCAGGAGCGTTCGAAACGGCGACACAAGCGGCATGAGCGAGCTCACTTCCTGGACCGACAATGAAATTATTGAATGTATTCTTGGGATTAATGCCAAGAGAACGACCATTCAAAGCCGGACCGTTCGAACGACTGGTAGATTTCTTGGAAACTTTGGTGCTCTTGATACGATTGTTGGCATCCTGCTCCTCTTCCTCATCAAATGCTCCAAGAAGTTCGACAGTGAATGGGTAGCCTACCAAACGGTCAGCTTCCTGTCGGATCACATCTAGATAGTTGTCACGAATCCAAATCGCTGAGAATTCGTTGGGGGTGATTAATTCGCAACCGTCCTCGTCGAGACGACCCACGCGGATATTATCAAACCAAACACGAAAAGTATCGGCTGGTATGACCTCCAAAAGGTTATCCCGAAGCGAGCTCCAGAAGGTTTCAGGGGTGGCAGTTAATTCGGTCATGGAGTCTGAAATCTGAGTTTTATTCACAGGGTTTACAGATCTCCCTAAAACCATTGATTACGAGTAGGTTCCAAAATCCAAAGTCAAAAGAACGACTGCAGGAAACGAAGCTGCCGACGATCAAGAATCTTAAACTTAAGAGAATGTTCTTCAAGGGTTTAGGGAATTTTAGGTAAGGGGTAAAGGGGAACATCCGATGTAAGGGGTATCAAATGTGTAGCTTCTTTTCTGAAGAAGTTTGAACACTTTACCAAGAAAAAAATTCCTCAAAATCAGCAAAGTTTCTCACAACTTATTAACATCGATTCGTAAGTAAGTTTTTGAACATTTTTAGGTTGCCAAAAAT
>JAYPZT010000056.1:0-7700 GCA_038136415.1 Opitutales bacterium | reverse complement strand
TTAGCCCCTCACCGGTTTAGCAAACCAGCGCATTCGACCACTCTGCCATCTCTCCATAAAGCATAATTTACTATCCTAATATTTACTCAGGGTAAATTATAAAATCGATATTTAGTTTTGTGGAAATACGGAACGCAAAGTAACGAGGTTTTTCTTTGCCAGCTCATCTCCACCCTCCGCAGATTGCTCAAACCAATACATCGCTTTCTTCAAGTCTTTTTCGGTCCCTTTTCCCCGTAGAAATATAATTCCGAGGTACCTGGACGCCTCGGCATTGCCCAGGTTCGCAGATTCTTCAAAGAGCCGGGCCGCCTTGATAAAATCTACCGATTGCCCCTGCCCCCAGTAGCTTTTCTTAGCTTCTTCACAAGAATTCTTTGCCCGCTCGGGGTCTTCCTTTGCAAAAACGGATTTGTGCGAAACGGGGTTAACCAAATTGTCAGGTTCTGGTTCAGGGAGAGACTGATTTTTAGAAGTTGCAGGGACCCTTGGTTGCTGGCCGTAACCGGGAGGTAAACGAAACTGCTCCTGTGGTTTGTTAATAGATGTATTAATCGTTGAGGCTTCAAAATCTAAGGAGTCTGGGGGATCAGGAAGATCAACCTGAGTAAGAATCGGGTCTTGGTCTGTTGTGACAGATTCACTTAACTGTTCATCAAAATCTTCAACTGAAGAGTTCATACTTTCATCCAGTTGCTGAATCAATTCATCCGCACCTTTGATTTTTTGATCAGAAGCAAGTTGTGCATAGCGGTAAGCCTCATCTAAGTCTGGCGAAGCCAGAACTCCTTGTGCATAAAAATTTGCAACCAAAAGTTGGGAAGGACCATAACCCCTATTGGCTGCCGCCTGAAAATGAATAAAAGCCATAGATTTATCCACCTCAACCCCATTGCCTTCCAAATAGCACCTTCCTAAAAAATGATGTGCCATGGGAAGCTTCTCATTAACGGCTTCTTGTAATAATTTTATTCCCTTGCTCAGATTGAGCTCCACATCGTCCTGAGCAACTACATTATAGAGTAAAACCAGTGCATATTGGACAGAAGCTGGTGCGTATCCGGAGGTGGAAGCAAGCTCATAGTAAGAAGATGCCATTTGTAAATCCGACTCCAAGTGAGATTTAACTTCTTCTGAGGAAAGAATTTCAGCGAGCACAAATGCAGCCACTGGATCTCCCAGAGCAGCCTGCTTAATCACCCTGCCGTCGGGATCCCTGAAAACTTTTAGGTAGTGAGATCTGACTTTGGCAAGATCAGGCCCCAAGGGAGGAAAGCGAGCAAGGTAGCCAAGGGCAAAGTCACCCAACCAGTGAAATTGTTTCGTTGAATTTTCAGCATGATATCTAGCTTCCAGTAGGGATATATCAAGACCTTTTTCCCCATGGATATAGCATAAGGAAAGGTAGGCTTGTGCATATGCATCACCTTGCTCTGCAGCCTGGCGGATTTCGTTTAATTCAGAATGCAACCACTTCGATCCCGCATTGCCAATAAGGACTTGATAAACCAGAAAAATAGATAGAAAGTAAGGGAGGAATACTCGCATTATAAAATACTTTCAACATATGCATCCAATGATTTAATGTGGCAAGCGTTCAATCCTATAAGACCACTCAATCACTCGTATGTCTTCCTTTGCTAACCAACCCTCACTACTTCCATGAATGATTTCAACGAAGGTTCGTCCACACTTCGCAGTCCAGGGAAAGATCTGATCCGCCAATTTGTGATCTATGCCGAACACAAAGTGGGATGGCTGAATGACTTTGTCTCTATGCTCAAAGATCATGATATACATATTCTTGCGATCTCGGTTTTAGATACCACTGATTCAGCTGTTATTAGACTAGTACCAAATTATCCTAAGGATTTAGCACGTCTTCTTAAGGAAAGATCAATTAGCTTTACGGAAAGAAAAATTCTAGCTCTGGAACTTGAAAATGAGGATGCACTCACTCGGGTGACCCATACCTTATACAGGACAGAAATCAATATTCACTATGTTTACGCATTTATGCATCAGCCCAATGGCAAGCCGGTACTTGCCATTGCTATGGAAGATGAGGAAACCGCTGAGGAATCTCTAAAATTACACCAAATTAAAGTGTTAAGCCAAGAAGATCTTACCCGTTAAGGATATAGCAGAAAGGGCTGAATCGAGGACCGAAACTGACTGACCTCATTTTCCCATTTTAGCTTAAATTTACGAGGATCAATATTCTGTTTTGCCTTTTGGATATAGTTCCACCACTCGGTGGAACCAACATGTTTATTAAATAGATTCGCTTCCGATGTCTTAACCCCGATGAAAGGGCTGGGGGTTTGCCACTTCGCAGATAGGGACATCATCACAAAAGCTAATTCTGTTGGCTCCCATGATGACCAATCAGATATTACAAGATAAACACCTGTTACAGGTTTTCCTTCCGCATTCTCTAGGGTTAAAATTTTATAAGATAAGCCTGCTAAATTTAGCTGCTCCAAAGCAGATTTTAATTCCTCTGCCGATTTATTTTTGAAGGTAAGAAAACGAAATGGATGCTTCGTTCCAATTCCATGATGAAAATCTCCAAGCTGTGCACCGAGACCTGTCATGGGATATCCAGCCACAGCATCCAAGGTAGGAATGTTTGGAGAAGTTGGATACCATTTTAAATTCGTTTCCGGCCAAGTCATTGACCTTGTCCAATCGATCATGGGTAGGATACTAAGCTTTCCTTTCTTTCGAATTTTATCATCAATTTTAAGAATTCCTTTGGTCTTTTTGGCCCATAAAGCAATTTCAGCAATGGTCATACCGTGAACAAAAGGCATGGGGAAAGCACCCACATAACTTATCCATTCGAGATCAATCATAGGACCGGCAACTTTAAGGCCACCAAGGGGGTTAGGACGATCAAGGATAATGATTTCCTTACCTGACTCGAAGCAAGCTTCCATCGCATACTTCATGCAGCTGATATAAGTATAACAACGGACTCCGACATCCTGTAAGTCCACCACCAGGCAATCGATGCCTGAAAGCATTTTAGGTGTAGGTTTACGAAATTTTCCATAAAGAGAGTAAACCGGTAATCCTGTTCGGTGATCCACTTTATCATCCACAGGCACTGATGCTTTTTCATCGCCATAAATCCCATGTTCTGGGCCAAATAGGGCAACGAGGTTAACTTTCGGGGATTGGTGTAAAACACGGACCGTTGCAATTCCTGAAGCATTTTTACCCGCTGGATGAGTGAGCAAGCCCACTTTTTTTCCAGCAAGCACAGAGAAATTTGTTCTCTCCAGATAATCGACACCCAGCAGGAATTTGTCTGAAGCCATAAGGTGGCCAGAGGAAAGAAAAGAGTGGGAAAGAGAAAAAATAAATATCCACTTTATTACGACCAAGCCAACCACCTTACTATTTTGCTGAATCATATTCTTCTCGATTTGTAAAAGTTAGCCACTGTCTTGTAAAGAAAGACTGTGGATAAGCCCATTGAGATACCAAGAACAGATCCACCTACCAACATCGGGGGGAAGGTATCAATCAATCGCAATAAATCTGAAAAAGTAAACTCAGACCAATTGTATTCGGCACTGAGCAATTTGTTTCTTTGGTAATCAACACCAAGAAGATTCAAAACGGAAAGACCGATCTTGTAATCAGCGAAGTAAATTGGACCCATGGTCAGCGGATTCGAAATCCACTGCAAGGCAACGATAAGGGGCAGATTCGCACGGACTAAAAGTGAGATGAAAAAAACGACCAACATCTGTATGCCAACTATGGGCAGCATCGATATCCAAATACCCCAAAAAAGAGCAGAACTAATTTCAGCACCGCGGAAGGACCACAAATAAGATCTTTTGTAAGCGGTTTCAGCAAACCATTTTAACACAGGATATTTATGAATATTTGAGCGCCGCGGAAGAGGGCGAAGGAATTTTTTGATTCTTCTAATCCTTTTGAATCTCTCCCGGTTAACCGCATAGAGATTATTTTTTTGTTCCGTTAACTTAGATTTGATTTCTTTGGCAACCCCGGCCATCGCAGCAGGTGTGTTCGCGAGGTTTTGCGACAATGAAAAATTATCCTCAGCAAGGGAATACAGGGAAATATTTGAGCTCCTGTTAGTGAGATAATCTTCACATTCTTTTTCAATAGTGCCACAAATAAGAGTGATCGGTTTTTTTAGCTGGCTTGCTGTCTCAATAATAGAAAAAGGACCCTTCCCAAAAAAAGAAGTCTTATCAAATTTCCCTTCACCCGTTACGATCAAATCGGCTTGTCTGATTTTTTCATGCAGTCCCATCCACTTACTTACAAGTTCGAATCCAGCGACTAATTTTAAGTCATAAAAAAGGGATAACCCAAAGCCAATTCCCCCAGCTGCACCACTTCCCTTTTCCGTGGCTTTTTCCGATGCATCCTCGAAGAATTTGCCTAAAAGATTTACCATGCTTTGCATCGATTCTTCGAATCGCTCAATTTCTTGATCCTTAAGTCCTTTCTGCGGTGCAAACTGATAAGTAGCTCCATTTTCCCCCAAGAGTGGATTATCCACATCACAGGCAATTCTTATTGGGGGCAGTTTTGCAAGATCCTTGGAGAAAAAGTTTTTCAATTCACCCCACTTTGCGGGAATTACCCTATTCATTTCATCTCCGGAAGAATCCAGGCATTGCAGACCTAGAGCAACCAATGCTCCAATTCCTCCGTCATTGGTTGAAGTCCCACCCACTCCCAGAAGAATGGCATCCACCTCCAAATGGGAAGCAGCCAATAATAAATCACCTACTCCGTGAGATGAGGTAAGCCAGGGATTTCGAGCAGATGACTCAATGGAGGCAAGGCCGCAGACGGATGCCATTTCAAGAATGGCTAGATTTCCTTCTCCTGAAAGTTCCAATTGGAAAAGAGTATCTTTAGACAAATCCTGAAATGAAACAATGGCCACTTGAGCCTGAATTTCGTCCCCAAAGGAGTTCCTTGCACTTACATCAACCAGTCTCGCAGGAACCGATGATGAAAGAATACTTACAAAGCCCTCTCCGCCATCGGTTAAGGGACATTGGATTACATCAGTTCCATCAGAATCGTTCTGTATTACGGAAGCGAATATTTCGCATGCATCCTCTGCCGAAATCGCATCTTTAAATTTATCAAATGTCGCAAGAACTCGCATCCTTTCAAAAAAGATTAGCGAATTTCTTTTCCGCTCACTTCATCAATAATTTTGTAATTCTCAATGTGATAGGTTTCAGCTGCTTCGAAGTTTATCTCCAAATTATAATTCAGTTCCAATCTTTTGATCAAAGAGGAGTCAGGACCTCGCAGTCTTCTCAGAGTACGTGGGTGAAGAAATACTTTGATTTTGGGATTCGACTCAGAACTATCTGTAATTTGGGCCCTCACTGCACTCGTGATTAGCCTTTGAATTTCGATACTAACCGACCTGGGGGACTTCACAATTCCCCTCCCCTTACAATAAGGACACGGTTCATAAACACCGCTGGAATTACTTTCATCATGCCTTTGCCTGGTAATTTGCATGATCCCCAACTGGGATATGGGCAGAATATTGTGCTTAGATTTATCATCTGCCATGGCAGATTTCATTTTCTGGAAGACCTTTTTCTGATCTCCCTTACTTTTCATATCAATGAAATCCACGATTACTAATCCGCCCAGATTGCGAAGTCTCATTTGACGGGCAACCTCAACCGCTGCTTCGATATTTGCCTGCAAAATGAAGTTTTTACCGTCCTTTCGGTCACCTTTATGACTTCCGGTGTTAACATCAATTGAGACCAAAGCTTCCGTCTCCTCCATGACAATTTCACCACCTGAAGGCAGCAAAACCCGTCTCATAAAGGTTTGTTCGATTTGTCTCTCCACATTGAAACGCTGAAAAATTGGGATTTCTTCGTCAAAAAAGGAAACTTTTGATTTGGACTTAGGAGAGACTTTTTGGATGGTTTCAATCAAACGGTTAAAGTCTGCTTGGTTATCTACCTGCACACGATCGATGTCATCTGTGAGAAAATCCCGTGCAGTCAGACCAATAAGATCTGGTTCCTCATAAAGCAAAGTGGGTTCCTTCTCGCTCTTAATCTTGGCTTCAATTTGATCCCATTGCTGCATCAAAATGTGTAAATCTCTAACGAAAAAACGCTCAGGCTTATTTTGTCCTGCAGTTCTGACAATTACCCCCATACCTTCCCGAAGAGGTAAGTTACCAATAATTCTTTTAATTCTGGTCCTCTCGGAACGTTCTTCGATTTTGCGGGAAATCCCGCATTGTCCTGCATAGGGCATAAGCACCAGGAATCTACCAGGTAAAGAGAGATTGGTGGTGGTTCGTGGTCCCTTACTTCCAATCTGAGCTTTGGTTATTTGAACAACAATTTCAGAACCTATCGGAAAAACCCGAGGAATATCGGAAACAGATTTGGCTTCATTACGCCCCTTGGACTTTTTCTTGTTTTCGCGGACAATTTCCACGGAAGGATCATTATTTGCACCCGGCAACATATCCCAGTAATGGAGGAAGGCATTTTTTTCCTGACCAATATCAACAAAAGCTGCCTTAAGTCCGGCCTCCAGGTTTTGAACTTTTCCTTTGAAAATAGCTCCAACCATTCTTTCTTTGTCCAGACGCTCAATGTCAAAAGCCTGGAGAATGCCGTTTTCCATCATCGCGACTCTGCGCTCCAAGGCTTCTGTATTTATAATCAGTTCCTTGTAATCCTTACTTTGTTGTCTCCGAAAAAAAGCAAGAATCCGTTCCCTAATGGGCCGGTTCTTCGCTCTCTCCAGGGCTTCATCCCGCAACTTCCCCTTATCCACATGAAAAGGAGGTTGCTCAACGGGTGCTGCACTCAGGTCATTTTCTGACTGATTTCCGTTTTCCTCAGATGAGGAAGAGTTTTTCTTCTGATAATTTCTAGAGGAGGCTCGATGCCTGTTTCTTCTGGCCATAACTGTAATGGTTGAAGAATCCAATAATCTTCAGGAATGTTATGCTTTTAGCAGTCATTTGCTCAAAGAGATTCCTTTCTGAAACGATATACACTCTGCACCATCCCTAGCATAAGAAAACAAACAACAAGGAAAGAGCCGCCATAACTCAAAAAAGGCAATGGTAATCCGGTAATCGGAGTAATGCCCAGGGTCATTCCTATATTTATGAATACATGAGTCATCAACAGCACGGAGACGCCAATCGCGAGCATTGCACCAAAACGATCAGCAGATTTCGATGCAACCCGAAGACAACCAAAAATAATGGTCATGATTGCCCCGATTGCCAGCAAACCACCCAGTAGTCCAGATTCCTCGGCAATGACGGCAAAAATGAAGTCATTGTGAGCAACTGCGGTGGGCAGATAGCCTAGTTTCGCCTGCATACCTTCACCCAACCCTTTTCCTGAAATTTCACCAGTTGCTACGGCTATGAGTGCCTGAATCCTGTTCCAGTTGGCACCAATACCATGAGGGTCTTCAACTTCAGGAGCGATAAAGGTAAGTATACGTTTGCGTTGATAATCCTTGAGAGGGAGGAGAGACATATCTTCATAAGCAACAACAGCTTCTGTAGATACTGGATTCTCGGTTTTATATTGATAATAATGATAAACATCAAAACCCAGCACGCCAAGCATCACCACGAATACGACAAACGTGGAAACGAAAAATTTAGCTGGCATGCG
>JAYPZT010000055.1:0-7753 GCA_038136415.1 Opitutales bacterium | reverse complement strand
TTGATTGAATCCCTGGAGGGCAAGCGTCCCAATCCCCGGATTAAACCTCCTTATTTCCCTGCAGTTCTGGGTCTTTATCAGTGCCCAACGATCGTCAACAATGTCGAAACCCTCTGTAATGTGAAACACATTATCGATATGGGTGGGGATGAATTCGCCAAAATTGGCAAGCCCAACAACACGGGTACCCGTATCTGGTGTGTTTCCGGTCAGGTAAAACGCCCGGGATACTATGAATTTGAATGCGGAGCCCTTACCCTCGGTGAAATGATTTTTGGTGTCTGCGGGGGGCTACTCCCCGGTCGTTCCCTCAAAGCGGTAATCCCTGGTGGGTCCTCGGCAAAAATTCTTCGGGCGGATGAACGGTTCAAAGGAACCCATAAAGACGGCACAGAATTTGACTGGGGTCTGGAAGATATTCCGCTCGATTTTGACGGACCGATGGCTGCGGGCAGTATGTCCGGATCCGGTGGAATTATCGTGATGGATGACACCGTCGATATCGTTGAAGCCATGGCAAATATCAATGCCTTTTATGCACATGAGTCCTGTGGCCAGTGCACGCCCTGCCGGGAGGGTTCTTTGTGGATGCGCAAAATCACCAAGAGAATGTGCTCGGGTGGTGCCCGGGAGGAGGATGCAGATTTGCTTCTTTCCGTGGCCAATCAAATCGAAGGGCGTACTATTTGTGCCTTTGGGGAAGCCGCTGCCTGGCCTACCCAGAGTTTTATCTCCAAATTCAGGGACGATTTTGTCAACAAGGCGAAATCAAACAATGAGCCAAGAAACGAAAAATCCCTCCAGCTTATCTAGTTTGCAATGATTTCTCCTAAAGAGCAGGAACTGATCACAATCAACCTCAATGGTAAGGAAGTTGAGGTACCCGGTGGTATCAATGCAATTGAAGCAGCTGCTCTGCACGGGAAAGAAATTCCTCATTACTGCTACCACTCGCATCTGAGCGTGGCAGGAAACTGCAGGATGTGTCTGATTGAAATGGGTACTCCGATGAGGGACCGGGCTACGGGCGATGCGATTCTTGAAGAAGATGGCAGCCCCAAAATTGGCTGGGTACCCAAGCCTGTAATTGGATGTGCCACCAATGTTTCTCCCGGTATGCACCTCCGGACCGAATCGGAAAAGGTCAAAGGTTGCCAGGAAGGAATTATGGAATTTCTCCTGGTCAATCATCCATTGGACTGTCCGATTTGCGATCAGGCAGGAGAGTGCAGGTTGCAGGAATTTGCCACCGATTATGGCCGTGGATACAGCCGCTATGTGGAGAGAAAAAATGTTAAGCCTAAACGTACCCGTCTCGGACCCAGGGTCACCCTGGATGACGAACGTTGTATTCTTTGCTCCAGATGTATCCGTTTTTCTCAGGAAGTGGCCAAGGATGATGTGCTTGGCTTTGTGGACCGGGGTAGTTTTTCCACACTTACCTGTTTCCCCGGCAAAGAACTGGCCAATAATTACTCGCTAAATACGGTCGATATCTGTCCGGTTGGTGCTCTTACCAGCACGGACTTCCGTTTTAAAATGAGGGTGTGGTTCCTTAAGGAAACACCCAGTATTTGTGCTGAGAGCAGTGCCGGTTGCAATACCCTCGTTTCCAGTAGGGAAGGGGTGATTCACCGGATTACTCCCCGTCGCAATGATTTGGTCAATGATAGTTGGATGACTGATAGTGGGCGTATGCTTTACAAATCCGTGAAATCAGAGGATCGTTTGCTTCACTCCCAGATCGATGGCGAAAAAGCATCCTCCTCTGATGCTATCGAGCGGGCAGGAGAAATTCTCAAAGGAAAAAAACTGGGCATCGTGGCCAGTGCCCGCTCCACCGTTGAAGAACTCTTTTTAATCAAACAACTGGCTGCTTCCACGGATGCAAAAGTATTTTTACGCGGTCATTTCGGTGAGGATGATGGAATTTTGCTTTCTGCGGACCGTACCCCCAATTTGCGCGGAGCACTCGCTACTGAATTGATTGAGCAGTATCCCACGGATCATCTCAAAGATTTGGGAGACAGCATTGATCAGGGAGATGTGGATGCCCTGCTGGTTTTCTCTGAGGATCTTGAGGGATCTGGTCTCAGCGAATCACAAATGAATGTACCCATCGTCTATGTGGGCACTCATCAAAATTCGTCTGTCAATGCGGCCAATGTGGTTCTTCCATCCCTTACTGTTTTTGAGAAATCCGGATCTTTTATCAACCGGTCTTTTATTCTTCAATCTTTCAAGCAGGCAGTTCCCGGACCTGCCGGAATCCTGGCAGATACACAGCTAATTGCCGAGCTTCACCACCGTTTATCCGGCGAAGATAAGCCAAGTACGGTACCATCAGATCTTTGGGCTGGGATTGCGGAAAAATCCAATCAGGTATTTTCTGGAATTACTCATCAGGAGTTGCTCAAAAATTGTATCCAATTGGATGGCTCTTCCTGGAGTGAACTTCCTTTTGTCGAAAAGCAAGCCCTGCACTACAACCTCGAGAAACAGCCTGCATGATCGAATCCCTGCTCAGCAATCCCTGGATTTTGGTAGGTTTAAAAGTTCTTGCCGCTTTTATGATGGTTGGGGCAGTGATGACTATGGCTGGCTATTCCGTACTGGCTGAACGAAAAGTAAGTGCGTGGATGCAGGGCAGGGTGGGTCCCAACCGTACAGTGCTTCCCATTATTGGGTCTATCCCCCTGATCGGCCCTCTTCTTCGTGGATTGGGTATTTTTCAACCACTTGCGGATGGATTGAAGTTTTTATTTAAGGAGGAAATTGTACCCGGTCATGTAAATAAATTTTACTACTACCTCGCTCCCTTGGTCGCATTGGTTCCGGCACTTACCACCATGACGGTGCTGCCTTTTGGTCAGATGTATTGGCCGGATGGATCGTCCAGTATTCTGGCTTTGGCGGATCTGGAAATTGGTATTCTTTTCGTTTTTGCTGTCTCTTCTCTTGGAGTTTATGGAATTGTTTTGGCTGGGTGGTCATCCAACAGTAAATACCCATTCCTGGGAGGTATCCGTTCTTCTGCTCAAATGATTTCCTATGAGTTGGCTATGGGTTTATCTCTGCTTCCGGTTTTTCTCTGGGTTGCAGTGCCTGGAAGTGCAGTTTCTGGTCTCAGTCTTTCCGCGATTGCCAATTCTCAGGAAGGTGCCGCGTGGCTTCTGTTGGTGCAGCCCCTGTCCGCCCTTATCTTTCTGATCGCTTTATTTGCGGAAACCAATCGTCTTCCTTTTGATATGCCGGAATCAGAGACCGATCTGGTGGGTGGTTTCCATACTGAATATGGAAGCTTTAAGTTCGGTATCTTTTTTGTGGCAGAGTATGCCCACATTGTCATCGGTTCTGCTATTTTCACCGTCATTTTCCTCGGTGGTTGGCATTTCCTTCCCTTCATGGCTGATCCATGGCCCCAGACCTGGGTGGGTACACTTCTCGGGGTTGGCTGGTTTCTGGCCAAAACGATTTTTCTGATCTTTTTCTTCATCTGGATTCGGTGGACCCTTCCCCGGTTCCGCTACGATCAGGTAATGAGCCTAGGTTGGACCAAACTCTTACCTCTCGCTCTGGCCAATCTGGTATTCTACATCCTTTTGGTTACCTGGCTGGATCAATCATCTCTTCCCAACCCCTGAGTGTAAAATGGCCAAGACTGTAGTACTCGAGCGTAAACCACTCAGCCTGTCTGAGAAAACCTATCTTCCGCAGATTGCCACCGGTTTGAAGACCACCTTCACGGCGATGTTTAAGCCCAAGGTTACTTTGCAGTATCCCGAGGAGAAACCAAGGATTCCCGATAATTATCGTGGGGTGCCCACCCTGGTCAAAGATCCCAACGGACGGGAAAAATGTGTATCCTGCCAGCTCTGTGAATTTGTATGTCCTCCCAAAGCGATTCGGATCACCCCGGGTGAGGTGCCCGAAGATCAGGAGGAACGCGAGCATGTGGAGAAAGCTCCTCAGGAATTCGAAATTAATATGCTTCGTTGTATCTACTGTGGGTATTGCCAGGAGGTTTGTCCGGAGGAAGCTATCTTTTTACAGGATCAGTATTCTATGTCCGGTTATTCCCGCGAGGAAATGGTGAATAATAAGCAAAAGCTTTATGAATTAGGGGGGACCCTGCCTGATTTCCACTACAAATGGGACAAGAAAAAAGTCGCAGAGGAAGAAGGAAACGATCATTAAGGTTGGTTTCTTTTTGATAGAATGAACTTTGTTGACTGGTTATTTATTGTCTTTTCCGTTCTCACTCTCGGGGGCGGATTGTTGATGATTTTATCCCGTCACCCCGTCACCGCTGCCATGTACATGATTGTATCCATGCTTGGGGTCGCTGCTTTATTTGTTTTGCTTGATGCCTTTTTCTTGGCAGTTCTCCAGGTGCTGGTCTATGCGGGTGCAGTGATGGTACTGTTTCTCTTTATTATTATGTTGCTTGATGTTGGACCACAGGGGGCAAAATCTGCCCGCCTTGCCTGGTTGCCTGGTCTGGCAGGAGTCGCTGCCACTTTTCTTCTGGGCATTCTTCTTCTGTCCTTTCTACCTGAATCTTCCTTGGAGGGAACATTGTGGCCTTCTCTTGAAAATCAGCCCTATGTCAGTGGTCAAAATCTTGGGTTTTCGACTCAGGTCAGTGCCTTTGGTTTCGGATTATTCACCAAATACATGCTTCCTTTGCAAATTGCCGGCTTCATGCTTTTAGCGGCCATGGTTGGGGTAATTATCCTCAGCAAGAAACAGAAGGAGTCTCAGGCATAGGATAACGATCATGGAAGCGATCACTCCCCATCACTTTTTGATTCTGGCCACTCTCTTGTTCGTGGTTGGATTCCTTGGTGTGCTTATCCGGAGAAATGTTCTGCTGATGCTCATGTCTCTGGAATTGATGCTCAACGGGGTCAATATTGCCTTGGTCGCCTTTTCCCGTTCATCCCTGAATTTGGACGGCAGTATTTTTGTCTTTTTTATTATGACTGTTGCCGCGGCTGAAGTGGCGGTGGGGCTCGCCTTGCTGGTGGCTCTGTTCAAAAAGCGGGACAGTGTGTTTTCCGAAGATATGAGGTTACTCAGAAACTAACCGTTCCATGATTACCCTTTCTTTATGTCTTCTTTTTCTTCCCCTGCTTTCCGCAGCGGTTACCCTTTTCTTTTTGCGGAAAAATGGGAATGTGGCCTCCCTGCTTTCCGTTTTTACTTCCGGTGGTATACTGCTTCTTTCCCTGTTGCTGATTGTTAATTCGGAGGAGGCTCCCATCAGTTGGGATATCACCTGGTTTGAAATGGGTGGCTGGGCCTTAAAATTTGGATTTTTACTGGATGCGCCTGCCCGCTTGCTTCTTTTCGTCGTCGCATTTGTTGGGTTCCTGATCCATGTGTTCAGTCTCGGATACATGGCGGATGATTCCGCCCGTTCCCGTTACTTCGGTGGGCTTTCTATTTTCATGTTCTCCATGCTCGGGATCACCCTGGCGGATAATTTGATTATGATCTTTGTCTTCTGGGAACTGGTCGGGTTTAGCTCCTATTTGCTGATCGCTCATTATTTTACCACCGAGGATGCAGCCCAGGCGTCCAAGAAAGCATTTATTGTCAACCGGGTGGGGGACTTTGGATTTTTGATCGGGATTGTTCTTACTTACTGGACTTTTGGTACGGTCAATCTCTCGGAGCTTGCTGATCTTGCCGATTTCGATCCCAAACTCACATCCACCTTGCTTTGCCTGGCTCTCGCTTGTGGATTCATTGGTAAATCCGCCCAGTTTCCCTTGCATGTCTGGTTGCCGGATGCGATGGCGGGACCCACACCTGTCTCCGCCCTGATCCATGCAGCCACCATGGTTGCCGCCGGTATCTATCTGTTATTAAGGATTGATTTTCTTTTCACTCCGGAAGCACTCAACCTGATTGCATTACTCGGTGCAGTGATGGGGCTATATGCCGGTTTTTGTGCCTTGGTTCAGCGGGATATTAAAAAGATTCTCGCGTATTCCACGCTTTCCCAGCTTGGATACATGGCGGCAGCATTCGGATTGGGAATGCCCGGAATTGCCTTATTTCATCTGATGACCCATGCCTTCTTTAAGGCACTGATGTTCCTCGGTTCCGGTTCTGTGATTCATGCCTGCCACCACGAACAGGATATTTTTAATTACGGCGGTCTTCGGAAACGGATGCCCATCACTGCGATCACTTTTCTGATTGGTGTGCTGGCAATTTCCGGCGTTAACTTCCTCTCTGGATATTTCAGTAAGGATGCGATTCTGCTGGGTGCTTACAATTTCAACCTGCCGGTATTTATCATCCTCTACCTGGGTGCATTGCTTACCGCAGTTTATATGTTCCGTCTTTATTTTATTACCTTTGAGGGCGAGGCCCGTTCCCATCATTCGGAAGAGGCAAAGGAGAATAATTTACTGATGACCGGTCCATTGGTCATTCTCGCCGTTCTCTCAGTGATCGGTGGATACCATGCCCTGTTTCCAGTCTCCTTACTGCAGTATTCATTGCCGGATATAGAGATGGTTGCCCAACTCCCTCACCATATGTGGATGGTTGTGCTGGGTACATCCGCCTGGATTTTCGGTCTTGTTTTCTCCCGTTCTTTTTATGGTAAGGTCGGGGAGGACGATCCCTTGTCCTCGCGCTTTCCTGGTTTCTTTGAGCTTTGCCGGAGTAAATTATTTTTCGATGAGATTTATGATTTTTATTTAAAAAAGATCCAGAATCCATTGGCAAATTTCCTCGAAGTGATGGAATTACTCTTTATTTCCGGGCTCATGGTCCGGGGATCGGCTGGAGTGTCTGCACTGTTCGCTTTGTTGGCCAAAGCATGTTATGTCGGTAAAATTCACGCCTATTCCTTCTGGTTCGTTGTGGGAACGATTGCCTTTATTGCCTATGCGGTAGGGCTGATCGCATTCTGATTATTGGCTATGAATTTTTCCACACTCTTACTTCTCGGTTCCATCGTTGTTCCTGCAGTTGTATCCATTCTTCTTTTTTGTGGATATCCCCGTTCGGAAAATTTGGTCTCCCGTTTGGGATACCTCGCCTTTGGATTTCCCTGCATCGCTGGCATTCTTTTGTTCCTGCAATTTGATTCCTCGGTCACCGGCTATTCTTTCGAGTTTTTAATCGAAAGAATGGGTCTGCAGGAACTGGGGATTACTTTCCATCTCGGCCTTAATGGGGTATCCAGTCCTCTTTTTGCCATGGCAGGCATTGTTGGCTTGGGTGCTGGATTGGCTGCGATTCACTCTGGGGCTGAGCGGATGCGTCTTTATCTCGCTCTGCTCGCATTGATGCAGTCCGGATTGATGGGGCTTTTTGCCAGCGTCGATCTTTTCTTCTACTATCTTTTTCACGAATTCGCCCTCATACCCACCTTTATTATGATTGGATTGTGGGGTGGGCGTGACCGTCGCTCCATCTCTCTGGAGATTACGATTTACCTCACCCTGGGTGCCTTGGTTTCCCTTTGTGGATTGGTCGCTCTCAATGCGATGGTGGATTCTCCAAAATTCGATTTCCCTTCCCTCTCTGCGGCACTTGCGGAAACCTCACTTTCCAGTACCTCGGCTTCCACAATCTTCGGATTGTTACTTTTTGGATTTGGTATTCTGGTCGCTCTTTTCCCCTTTCATACCTGGGCACCCCGGGGTTATGAAGCAGCACCCACTTCTGTATCCATGCTCCATGCCGGGGTGCTGAAAAAGTTTGGTCTCTATGGACTCGTGCAAAT
>JAYPZT010000054.1:0-7828 GCA_038136415.1 Opitutales bacterium | reverse complement strand
TAGGCCGAAAAATCAAACTCCACACCGTCCAATTCCCAGTCAATTTCATAGGGAAATTCAGTGAGGGTGGAATAGGCTAATGGTTTATATTTGCTCGAGGGGTCATGGGGCGGAAGGTTGTTAATGACAGGAGCAGATTCGTTGTAATCTGTGGACAACAAGGTCTGACCAAGGACAATCTCACCCTCGATAACTTCCCTTGTCTCACTACCGGAAAACTCAGCTTTGCTCTCATTCGTTTCTTGAACTCCCTTTCGCTTAGCCTCTTCGACTGCTATAATTTTTTCACTTACCGGTTGCTCAAGAATGGGCTCACCTACTTCTGAGAAGACTTCTTCGTCCGGAAAATGATGATCGACCTCCGAACAACTGGAAAAGGCTAAGGCAAGTAGAACCAAAACAGAGGAATGGTTTTTCAAGATCTTCTTTGGGGTATTCAAGGTAAACATATTCTTAAGTTATCCATGAGGATTCAAAGACTCCTGAAGGTTGGAGCAATAAAGCTTTCTCGCAGGCAGCCAGGCACTGATTAATCCTAGTGCCAGAATACCTAAACTGGTAAATAAAACTGTTTTATCCAAAAAAGGGAGCCCCATATTCACCCCAATCTGGGAACGAATCAAGATCGAGAAAACCTGGGACAAAAAGAAGTAAATTAGTAAAGACCCTATCACTCCCGCGAGAGAGATTAGCATGGATTGCCAAATAATGGACCCAGTAACTACGGATCTACCCGCACCTATGCATCGAAGCACTGCAAATTCCCTACGCCTTTCATGCATGGTTGAGCGTAGTGTTGCCAGAATGATCAAACCACCAACCAATGCCATCAACAGTGCAAGTGCTGCGATCGTCCTCTCCAACCATGCAAAACGGTTAAAAAAGGAAGAAAGAATTGCAGGCACTGGCCATGCCAATGTCGCACGGTCTCCTTGCTTATTATATTTCACATCGAGGACCAAGCCAGAGGACCCTTTTAAATTTAATAATACACCACTGATAAAATTGGCGGCAGCAGGATCATGTCCTTCCATCATCTGCACACCCTTGAGTGGAATCCAGATCACCTGATCTGCCGGCGTGCCCGTCCCTTCCAGGATACCAACCACTAAATACACATCCTCATGCTTGGTATCCGGATTATATTCCAGGCCATGGTAGGGATGAAACTTATCCCCCAATTTGAGACCAATTTCCGCAGCCACTTGAGCACCAACCAAAGCTTCTTTGGCAGAATCAGAAAATATTCTTCCAGGCTTTTTTACCTGATATTTTTTTCCCGGTTTCCACTCGTGCTTCGCAAATAAACTTGAGGTGGTACCAACCAGCCGGTAACCCAGATAATTATCCCCCAAGGCAAAAGGATATGCTTCGGATACTCCGGGGTGGGATTGAATTGCCTCATACTGCTCCCAAGCCAGATTCCCCGGGGAATTTTCCATGTGAAACAAAGCGTTGAGCACAAGCTGCAACTGGGAACCTCTCGCTCCCAACACTGCATCAAACCCACCAGCAGACTGAGCAAAGGCAACCTTGACAGATTGCTTGGTTTTCCATGCCCCCATGAATAAACCGCCGGATAAGGAAATTGTAAAAACAGCAATCCATGTGGTCAGCAGATTCTGCCTAAGTGCACGCCAGGCGAGTTTAAAGGAAACACTCATTACACTTCTTCAACTCTTTCAAGCATGCTATTGAGATCGCTTCCTGTTCGTTTAACCTGATTGATTTCTTCCCAGTCAATTTGCTTTTCAAACTGGGCAATCACCCGGGGGTCATGACTGACCAATACCAGAGCACTGCCCCACTCTTCACACAGGGAACGGAGTAATTGCAGGGAGCGGTCGGTATTTTCTGGATCGAGATTTCCAGTCGGCTCATCTGCTAAAACTAGTTTAGGGCGGTTTACCAATGCCCTTGCCACCGCCACGCGTTGTTGCTGACCAATCGAGAGCTGATGCGGTAAATAATCAATTCTATTACTCAAGCCGACTGCCTGAAGTAAAGATTCGGCATGCTTAGGATCCGGATTCCCCTTGAGCTCCATGGTTAGCAGAAGGTTTTCCAGGCAACTAAACCCATTCAGTAGATTGAAGGATTGAAACACATAGCCGATCTGATTGAGCCTTAACTGATCTCTTTGTGACTCATTCATTAAATGTAAACCTTGTCCCGAAAAAGTAATTTGACCTGAATCAGGTAACAGGACTCCCGCAAGCAAATGAAGAAAGGTGGTCTTGCCACTGCCACTCGAACCCTGCATTGCCAACTGATCTTGCTCACCCATATTAAAGGATGGGACATTTACAATCATCTCTGTCCCTCCTCCGGAAGAAGGATAGGACTTTTGAAGGTTTTCTACTGCGACTAAAGTCATGGTTGAATCCTAGTTTTAGGCGAAGGATTGAATACGATCAAGCGGTATGGAACAGGGAGAAGGATTTCGTTTTTCATTCTTTACAAAAATCTCCTCATTCACATTGAATGTGCAATTGAAGTTGTGGTGGATTTCAAGAAAGTTAAAGCAAACAGCAAATGGGGGGTAATTCCTTTTCAGATTGATACTTCTGGCAAAGTCAGAGTGCTGATTATTTCGACTAGGCGTAAAAATTGGAGCCTTCCCAAAGGTAACCTGATTCGCAAGATCGGCCCCCAGCGCACTGCCCTGCTTGAAGCTTATGAGGAAGCTGGTATTGATGGTACCTTAGCAACCAAACCCTTGCTCTGCTCGATCGGGAGAATCTGCATTTATCTATTCCCTATGAAGGTGACGAAAATTTATGAAGACTGGCCTGAGTCTGGTTTTCGCAAACGGAAATGGATCGAAATTAGCAAAGCAAAAGAGATGCTCCACCACCGGGAGATGGGAAAAATTCTTAAAAAATTCTTTCCTCAAAAGTCCTGATTTTCTTTGTGCCCCCTTTTATTCCTCAATTATATATGAGGTATGAAACACGGACGATTTGACTTTGAAAAAAACAAGCCCATTTTTCAGACGCCAAAATATACCGGTGTTACCCTCTCTCTTCTTTCCATGTTTGTGCTTGTTTGCATGTTTGCGGTTTGGGAAAAAATGCCAAAACAGGATACACCTGATCCATTGTTGGTTAGTGTCCCCGAGATAGCATTTCAGCCGGTGCACGCTGCCCAGAAAGCCTTCGAGCAAGAGCTCGGGGTAGAATTATCCGTACAAACCAGTGCAAGCTTTCTTGAAAATCAAAAGATGTATGATGCTCGTAACCCTGATCTTTGGATATTTGAAAGCGACTCTGCTTCCTCAGATGACATTCCTGTTTTTAACCAACAAAACTCTCTTGTTCTTGCCCACAAGGATATTACAGATAAAAATCTCACCCTTGCAGCTGGAATTAATTTAAGCTCAGGAAACTCTGTCTTAGCCTTTCAGTTCGCTCGCTATTTAGCAGCTCCTTCCCGCGGGCAATTTAATTTTGCTGAGCACGGCTGGACGGGAGTGGATAGCGACACATGGTACCCAGTACCCGAGATTAAAATTTGGGTGGAAGATGAAATCTTCTCAAAACTTGATACTGCATCTCAATCTTTTGAGAAATTGGAGGGTGTCATTGTAAGCCTAGAACGAATTTCTAAGGAAAATATTATGCAATCTTTAGAGATCATCCATAAGAGCAAAAGCCGAAAATTCCTTCCTGATTTGATATGGGTCAGCGATGATCTTTCCAGCAACATCGATTTAGAAAAGCTGGCATTTTCTTATCTAAACTACGGTCAAAAATCTAAAAAAGCCACCGTCTGTTTGATTAACGAATGGTCCATCCTTTCCCAGACAGGAAAAAGGTTTTTTTATTATTCCGCCCCATCTCTGTGAGCAAAATAAATGAAGGGCTTTTGCATTTCGATTTTTTGATTTGATGAAGCAATTTTTGATCACCTTCATTGCTGGGTTTGTGATTCCTGGTTCTTTGCTTTCTTCAGCAATAAAGGCCTGGGAAAAAGAATCACCCAGTGGATATGAAGATTTACTTCAGATAGAGACTCAAATTGCCACTACCCTCGATAGAACCAAACAGGCAGTTGTCTCTATCGAGACAAGTGATGGGGCAGGCAGTGGCGTAATCGTATCTGCAGATGGACTGGTTTTAACCGCCGCTCATGTCATTGGGGAAAGGGGGAAAAAGTTAACGGTTACTCTGCATGATGGGAAAAAAATTTCCGCCCTCAGTTTAGGCGGGTCTGTTTTTTCAGACGCCGGCATGCTAAGAATGGATACGAATGAAACCTTTGGTTTTGCAAGTCTTGCCGAGGTGAAGGAATCAAAGCTTGGCGATTGGTGCTATGCTCTGGGTCATCCTAACGGCTTTAATGAATCGAGGGGTCAGGTACTTCGCGTGGGTCGCATTATTGGCAAACAAGATGAAACCATGCAGACGGACTGCCGGCTCCTCGGTGGAGACTCGGGAGGTCCTTTATTTAATTTAAAGGGTCAGGTAATTGGCATACACAGCAGAATATCTCAATTACCAGATGAAAATTTTCATATCCCCACGGAAACATTTCTTTCCAATTGGGATTTTTTTATGAACGAAGAATTCTTGAGCGATAAAAAACTAGCTGATGGTGGCTTTTTAGGAGTTGCCAGTTCATGGACAAAAGACGGCCTGACTATTCTTGCGATCGTGCCCCAAAGTCCTGCGGAAAAATACGGCTTACAGAAAGGGGATTTATTAATCAGTATCGATGGCATCGCTCTTGATTCTCGTGAAAAACTAGCCATCTATGTAGCCACTAAACCTCCAGGAGATAGTGTAGTCATCGAATTCCAAAGAGATGAAAGAACGATGAGTGTTAAAGCACCTCTAATATCGCGAAACCAAAAGGAATGAAGATCTTTGGCTATTTCTTTTTCGCTTTGGCTTGTTCCTTTCTTTTTTCAGTGGAAGAAGTCGATCAAAATATCCTATTAGATCCATCTCTTCGCCTAAATGGTCTTCAGGTACAGAAAGCATTTTCCGGAATGAGTGAGTTAGCTATCAAGTCTTCAGTTAAGCTGATGAGGAACGATAAGGTTCTAGCACACGGCACCCTTGTAGATCCTCGAGGCTTCGTGGTGTCTAAAGCAAGTGACTGTATTGGAGCCCGCTCTTTGGTGACCAATGAAGGTCTTTCATTTCCGGTCAAGGTTCGAAAAAGGCATGAAGGGTGTGATCTGGTTTTGCTCGAAATTCTGAATGATCGGTCGGATTGGCCATTTGTAGAGTTTTCTGACAAAAACCTTAGCATTGTATCAAGATGGGCCATTTCCGCTTCTCCTGATCTTTCGGAAATAAGGATTGGTGTCTTCGGTGCAACATCCCGGAAAATTGGTCGGGAAGGTGGAGTGATGGGTGTTGTGCTTGATGAAAAAAGCGAGGAATTGGATGGGGTTCTGGTTGCGGAAGTTATTCCACATTCAGCCGCTGATCGGGCTGGTTTAAAAACTGGTGACCGTATCCTTAAAGTTGACCGGAGAAGCGTTAACTTGGCCCAGCAGGTCAACCAGGCAATGCAGAAGAAGGATCCAGGTGATCTCATTCTCTTGGAAATTAGCCGGGATCAAAAAAACAGTGATATGAGGGTTACGCTGGGTCACCGTTCGGTCACCTTTGATTTGTTTAACAGGAATATTTTAATGAGTGGTCCAATATCCAAGCGTAGAGATAATTTCCCCATAATTTTACAACATGATATCCCACTTGAATACAACCATATGGGTGGACCAGTTTTTAACTTAGATGGGGAATGTGTGGGAATAAATATCGCCCGGGTAGACCGGGTTACCAATTATGCAATTCCCTCCTATCTCTTAAGTCCAATTCTAAATGATTGGCTTAGTGAATAATTAGCGAAGTGGGAATCCGATTACATATCTGAATCCGATTTCAGATCCTCGGTAAGAAGGTTCATAAGAGGCTCTGCTCGCTGACCTGCATTCCTGAGCTGTCCGGTAGAAACTACCTCCCCTTACCACCTTTTTGGAGCCGCGTATCGGGCCAATTGGGTCAGTTATATTACCATCATCAGAATAATTACCATAATAGTCAAAGCACCACTCCATTACATTGCCATGCATATCATGAATTCCCCATTGGTTGCCGGGATAGAACGGAGAATTTGGTCTGATTTCAGAGAGTGTTCTTCGGTTAAAGGGTCGAAATGCACGGGACCCAGAAGTTAAATCCGGCCGTTCATCCAGAATATAAGATGGTGATGAACCATCCAGGTTCGCGTTCTCACCACTTAAATAATCTCCATCTGCTATGCCTGTGAATCCAGCATTTCCAGCCCGACAACTATACTCCCACTCTGCTTCTGTTGGTAGACGGTAAACCAAATTCAATGGGAGCTCTTTTTTTAGGTATGCGTCCTTTGTTCTTTTCCAGCAGTAGTTTACTGCCTGAGAGTAAGAAATATGAGTAGCAGGAAGGTTTTGGCTCAGCCTTCCTAAGAAAGTACTCTTGTGCTCGGTAAGAAAGGAATAAATCGCTTCGATATTAATAAATTTCCCATCTTGTATTTTGTAGTTTCGGCGACCTTGTGGTCGCTTCCAGGACCCATTTGATCCGGTTACTTCTTCAACTGTAAAATGTAGAATACCTGCTTCTTCAAATCTGTGGATCGAATAGTGCCCATCCTGATATCCACTGGATGAGCATAATTGATCCAATGTTTTTCCTGAAATCCAAAATATCTTCTCACCTTTTTTTTGCTCCTCATCGACAAACTGATTCCACTCACTGTTGGATACTTCGAATGTCTTAATCCAAAATGGTTTTGTAATTTTGACTTTATGTAAAAACTCATCCGATTTACGTCCCTGTTCATCAGTAGGACTTCCCATCCAAAATTCTCCAGGAGCAATATGAGCAAGATCCTTGCGATTAAATAATTTCGTCAATTCGCCTTTGCTGGGGCCTTTTCTCAACTGCTTTTCGAAAGGGATGTAAGTGGGTTGCAAATCCTGATCTGGTTGATCTTCTGAACAACTACTGACAAGGAAAATAATTAATGTCAGAAAACAAGTTACAAAGTGTAAAACAAATTTAGTCTTCATAACTGCATGAACATTGCTTGCCATGAATTAGCTATCTTATGGTTAACCTGTCTCTGAAGTTGATTCAGGCTGGGTCATTGGGAGTTTGATGTAAAAAGTAGTACCTTGCCCATCCTTGGAATCAAACCAGATCTGCCCGCCGTGAGATTTGACAATCACATTATGGGCAATGGCCAATCCTTGCCCAGTTCCCACGCCAACTTCTTTCGTAGTAAAAAAGGGCTCAAAAATACGCGTCTGCACTTCTTGAGGTATACCGCCGCCATTGTCAGCGATAGCAATAATCACACAGTCATGGTCCGGGTAATGCCTGCTTGAAACAACCAAATTCCCTTTGGTCCCCTCTTTGAACCGATCCCGTATTGCATGAGCTCCATTGACAATAAGATTGAGGACCACTTGATTAATTTCGCCAATGTTGCAAGGGACCATAGGGATGTTTTCCTGCAACTGCAGATCCAGCTCTGCGTGGTATTTCCATTCATTGGTTGCAACCACCGTGGTTGATCGGATTGCCTGATTCAAGTCGTTGGGTCGCTTCGCTGACTGAGCATCCCGATAGGCAAAATTTTTCATCGACTTTACAATCGTCGTAATCCGGGAGATTCCCTCTGCTGCCTGCTCAACGGCTTCAGGTGCATTTTCCTTGAAAAAATTAATGTCATCATCGCTGGGTGCGTCGGGAGATTGATCTAATTTTTTAATGAATCCATTCGTGGCATCTTTCAGGAAAAGGATGTTGTCATTAGCAAACTGCGA
>JAYPZT010000053.1:0-7874 GCA_038136415.1 Opitutales bacterium | reverse complement strand
TCCGAAGCTGCTTTTGCCCTCGAGGTAAATGAAGTTTCTGATGTGGTTGAGACCGGATTCGGGTTTCATGTAATCAAAAGAACAAAGTAGATATTCGAAATCTTTTTTGGCTTTGAGCAGATAGCCTCTTTCAATAGTATGCGGGATGACTTTGTCTTTTCGCTCCAACAACCATTCTGGCATTTGGGATCGTATCCGGTCCGATGATGCCACCCGTTTGCGTCTGAAATACGATGCTTACTACCATATTTTTGAGGAGCAAAACGGAACCCGTGTAAAAAAAGACGGAAAAGAATATGTCATGCTCTCCAGTAATGATTATCTTGGGTTATCTAATCATCCCAAGATTAAAGAAGCTGGTATTACGGCCTTACAACAATGGGGAAGCAGTACCACCGGGGCCAGACTTGCAAATGGTGGACGTATTTTTCACCGAGAACTTGAAGAGGACTTAGCCGACTTTATGGGTAAGGAGGCGTGCCATATTTTTTCTGCCGGGTATCTTGCCTGTGCCTCTGCCATTACTGGTTTTGTTGATCGAAAAGATATTGTTTTTGCAGACAAGAACCTGCACTCGTCGCTATGGAGTGGAATACAATTAAGCGGAGCAACATGCGAACGCTTTGCCCATAATCACCCAGAACATTTGCGGGAATTAATTTCATCCGAAAGCAGAGCAATAAACAAAGCACTTGTTCTAGAAGGTATCTATTCTATGGAAGGTCATATTGCCCGACTGCCAGAGTTAGTCGGGGTGGCCAATGAATTTAACACCTTTGTGATTCTGGATGATGCTCATGGTGTCGGTGTATTGGGTGACTTAGGTAAAGGGACGGCAAACCATTTTGGTCTAACTGACGAAGTTGATGTGATATGTGGAAGTTTTTCCAAATCATTTTCTGGCACTGGAGGATTTGTTTGTGGAGCCAAAGATGCGATCGAGTTTATGCGAAGTCATTCCAAGCAAACTATTTTTTCCGCAGCACTTTCACCTTCTGCAACAGCTTGTGCTCACGCAGCCTTGAGAATTTTCCGCTCTGAACCTGAGCACAGGCAAAGACTTGAACAAAACCTGAAACGTTACCGCAATCTACTACACGATCTAAAACTTGATACTTGGGAAAGTGAATCCCCTGCCATTCCAATTGTTTTAGGGAAGAAAGAAAAAGTTTATTATTTCTGGAAAGCTCTTTTAGAAAAGGGTGTCTACGCGATTATTTCAATTGCTCCCGGGGTGCCACCAGGAAAAGACCTAATCCGCACCGCGATCTCTGCAGCACATACTGAATCAGATCTGGATATAATTGAGGAAGCAATGAGATATGCCGCTTCCAAAATTTAATCTTCAGGTGTTTAGTTGAAACAAATCAATTTGAAGAAAGCTTTCTTAGCCTAGTAAAAATCAAAAGGGCATCCAAAAACTTCTTAATATTTGTACCCAAAGGCTTGAAAAATGGTCGAAACAGATAGGTACGGGCATGAAGTAAAGAATCCTGAACCGATTCATTTCCCCGGATATCCTCTCCCCATTTTTCCATTAACAAGGCAAAGTTTTCCTCATTTCTGTCTTTCCTGCCAGTAGTTGCCCCCTTGACATGATCAATCACACTATCATGAACCACATAATGATTGTAACCAGCACGATTCAAGCGGATACAGAGGTCAACATCCTCACATCCATTTAAAAAAATCTCATCGAACCCGCCCAGCTCAATGAAAAGATCTCGCTTAATTAAACAACACGCAGCAGTCACTGCACTCCACTTTCTCACCTCTCCCTTAAAAGGGCGGTGAAAAAAACCTTGTCCGTAATGCCTTGGATTACCCAGAGGAGAAAAGACCACGCCCATATGATCGTAGCGCTGGGTACCGTGAAGCTTTTGTACATTTCCGACGAACCCAACTCTTGAATATTTCTCAAAAACATTAAGCATGGGAGTAAGCCAGTCTCCCTTCACAAAAGCGTCATTGTTTAAGAAAAGTAAATAATCACCCTTTGCCTCCCTAGCCAACCAGTTATTATTTTTGGCAAATCCATGGCTGCAACCGGTCTGGTGATAGACCCGATAGCGTGAAGGCAAACTTTCTAAATACTTTTCCGTTCCATCCACACTGGCGTCATTGGCTATTAGAACTTCGTAGGATATAGATGACTTGAGCGATTTTTCAACGCAACCAATACATTTTTTTGTCAAAGACAATTGGTCTTTCACGCTAATTAATATACTGACCAAGGGTTTCATAAGAAAAAGGCCATTTCAGACAAATAAAGTTTTAAAGTTTTGACAATTTACTTTGTCAGAAAATTTGGCCTCTACATCTAAGAGTGCAGATTTTCGAACTTCCACAAATTTCTCTGGTTCTGAATAAAATTGGCCCAGCAGATCCACCCAAGCATCAGGCTTGTATGGACTTATGGAATATCCAGACCGGCCATCTATAAAAGCCTCTGAACATCCTGCATAGATTGATGCAAGAACGAGTAATCCATGAGCCATCGCTTCAGGTACCACATTAGGAATACCGTCCCGATCACCATTAGGTGCAATAATTCCCGTAAAAAGAAGGGCATCACTCTGCCTGTAAAACATTTCAGTTTCAGCTTCGTCTAAATAACCGAGCAGCCTTACTTCATCTGCGAGGTCAGCTAAATGAATCTGTCGCTTTATTTCACGCTCTAAATTCCCTCCACCAATTATATTCAACTGAAAAGGAATATTTGCATGTTTTAACTTCTGAAGAATATGGATCAGCAAAAAGTATCCTTTCTTGGGAACTAACCGCCCAACGGATAATAGACTCAGTTTATTTTTATTAACCAAATTAAAATGTTCTCTCCCGTTAAAGCGGTTAAGACTCCGATAGATAATTTCCAGTTTTTCTCTTTCTAATCCCAATAAAGTTAACCTGTTTGCGGTTGATTGGGAAGATGTACGAACTTTTGACGCAAACTTGACTTTAAGTGGCAACAACCAGTCTCCCCCCCCCCTAAATACATCATAAGCATGCGCCCCCATGGAAAATGGAATATCAATAAGCTGGTTCATTCCAAACGCAGCGGTAGCTGGCATAGTTGCCCAGACAGCATGGACTCGCGAATAGTTGTTTATTTGAAATTCTTTGGCCCGAATCAGAGCAAAAGCTAAGCCGAGGAAGGTCTCATTCCAATTTTGAAGATTGGGGCATGGTGTTGACCATAAATGCTTCAAAATTGTTTTAAATGGATAGGGTCTTTTCCATGCCCAATAGGGAATCCATAAAAGCAAATAGAGAATGTTTAAAATTGGGAATAAATGAATAGACTTACCTTCCCAATTTTTTTCACCTTTCCAAATTGAAAAGATCTCAGGGCTAAGCCCTATTTTTTGAAGATATCGTAATTCTCGTCTTACAAATGTCTCAGTCGGTCGAGGAAAGGTGGCATAAAAAAAAGCTAATTTTGTCAACTTTAGTAATGTTGAAGGTAGCTAACTGACCTAGTAAAAAGTTTTCTAAAACCAAAGACCTGCGAGATAACTCGGAAAGACTTAACCAACTCTACTAACGATTGAATTTTCGACTACTGGATTCTGTTCTGTAGCCCCATCCATTAAGGGAAAAAAGTCAAAAGCTAATTTTATTTCACCGGCATGGGCAGTTTTTTGACCATTGACTAAGATTTCTCCACTAAAACATGCCAGTGGGTGACGAACTCTTTCCACCTTTACTGACATAGATAAAATATCGCCAGGTTTGCAAACGCGCCTGCATTTAATTCCATCACAAGCGGTAAAGAAAATTGAAGCGGGGTTGACCTTCTGGCGTAGACCCGAGTGCGTTCCCTCAAGCAGGAAAAACACACACAATTGCCCTAGAGCTTCAATCATGATCGAAGCTGGAAACACTGGTTGTTCCTTAAAGTGCCCAGCTAAAAAATATTCATTTCCTGTAATCTCATAATCCCCCTCACATTCATTTCCATCTACAGTTACATCCTGTAAAAATAAGAAAGGTTCTTGGTGTGGCATAATCGAGGCAACTTCTTCAATCCTGAAAGTCTTAGACCGTTGTGGAATTTCTACACCTCGAACTTTAGCATTCAGATATTGCTTAACATCACCGATTGTTCGAAGGTCCCGAAGTTCTTCATTGTCAATGCTAACTTGCAAGGTTTGCTCTACAAGCATGACAATTTCCAGCATTGTTAGCGAATCCAAACCAAGATCGTCATAAAGTCTTAGTGAATCGTCTGCCTTTTTGAATATATCTCGCTGATCTGGCTCAAGATGACGGTCGATAATCCCCAAAACAATAGGTTCAATTTGATCAACATCTTTGTTCAGTCTAAATTGCAAAGCCGAGACGAGGGTGTTGTCTGAACAACGCTTAAGAAGCTCCCTTAACTCTTCTTCAATAGCCTTCAATTCAATGTCGCTCATTTTGTGAGTAAATTGTTTATGAGAATTGTCATTTAATAGCACTTGCTTTAAAAGTGAATAATTTGCCCATAATGAACAATAATCAAAGCACGAGCAATTCTAAACCTGTTATTCTAACCTGTGCTCAACCCACAGGGAAATTAACGCTGGGAAACTATCTGGGTGCGGTAAAAAATTGGTCCAATATGCTCGATGATTACGAATGCTATTTTGGGATTGTTGATTTGCATGCGATTACTGTACCGCCTGAGCCTGCCACCCTTCGTCAAAATGTATATTCGTGCATCGCTCAGTACATTGCCTGCGGTTTGAAACCTGATAAGTGCCATCAGTTTGTTCAATCCCATGTGATTGGTCACACGGAACTGTCCTGGATTCTTACCTGCATGACCCCGATCGGGGAACTGCAACGAATGACACAATTTAAGGACAAAGCCTCCAAACTCGGGTTTAAAGTTTCCGATGATGAGAACTCAGGCGATATAAAGTTTACTCATGAAGGAATGCGAGCCCAGGCATCGATTAATGCCGGACTGCTTTGTTACCCCGTACTGATGGCTGCTGATATCCTCCTTTACAACGCTGATATGGTCCCGGTGGGTGAAGACCAGCGTCAACATCTGGAATTATGCCGGGATCTCGCCGGGAGATTCAACCAGAAGTATTCGGAAACCTTTACCATTCCCGAGGCTTATGTACCCAAAACCGGTGCCCGAATCATGTCGCTCACTGATCCAAACCGGAAAATGTCCAAATCGGATGACAACGAGAGGGCGACCCTGTATGTCTTGGACGAACCCAGCCAAATAAAGAAAAAAATTGGTTCCGCAGTTACAGATTCTGGGACAGAAATTAAGCACACCGCAGAAAAGCCTGGTATTTCCAACTTACTCACCATTCACTCCTCTCTTAGTGATCAACCCATTGAGGAGCTTGAAGATCACTTCCTTGGCAAGGGGTACGGAGATTTAAAGAAAGAGGTTATTGAATTGGTGACCGAATCCTTAAAACCGGTGCGGGAAACCTACCAGGACCTAATAAAAGACAAAACATATCTCGATACTGTACTCAAGGACGGTGCCCAGGCTGCTCAAAAGAGAGCTTTTAAAATTCTTCACAAAGTCAGAAGAAAAATTGGTCTTCCCGAATTAAAACGAAATTGATCCTTCTCCTTGCGAATTTTTCGCTTGGATTTCCTCTGAAAAACCAGCATTACATCCATTGGTGATTGGCGGATGGATTACGATTTAGACAAGGACGATACAGGAATTGCGAAAGCACCCTTTTATGGTGGTGCAGCATTCATTTTTCTTACTTTATGCATCTTTACTGCAGTCACATTGCAAGAAGATGGGATTGTGGAACATTGGCATATTGCATCCTTACTTCTTGGCAGCGGTCTGATCGCTATTCTCCTTTTTCTACCCTATCTACTTGAAGGTATCATCGAAAAAATAGAGTTATCAAATAACAGTAAAGATGCAGATTTGGCCAGTAAGGCCTATTTTGAAATCAAGGAAATGAGGTCTGAATTGGATGCAATTGCCCTCAAAATCGACAAAGTTCCGACTTTGGTCGAGAAAATTGTTTCGGAAGCAAATCAGGCAGGGGTCGATGCACCATCCGGCACGATCTTGGACAAAATCGATGCACTTGAAGCAAAATTACAGGGAAAACTTGAACAGATCGAAGCAAATTCTCTTCCCTCCCCTCTTC
This sequence comes from Opitutales bacterium, assembly GCA_038136415.1. Lineage (GTDB taxonomy): Bacteria > Verrucomicrobiota > Verrucomicrobiia > Opitutales > Seribacteraceae > Chordibacter. The sequence goes on along the minus strand of JAYPZT010000053.1, from coordinate 1,740 downwards.
TTCCTGAGCCTGAGGTCAAAGAAAATCATCTTGAGTCAAAACTTGATCAGTTGCTGGCACAATTCGATGAGCTGAAAAATCACCTTCATACTCCCCCAAAAATCTCTTCCCCTGTCTCCGACGAGGCAATCTCCGCTGATGATTCAGCGAGGGAATTACCCAAACCTGAGCTTAATATAAGAGAAGCTACTGATGAAGAAACCGACGATCTTCTTCAGGCAGATGACGAGCCCACGGAGCCTGAGATTGATCCAGATGAGCATATAGATCCAATCATTGAACCACCCCAACCTGTTGCGGATTTGGAGCATAATCAGGATACTCCTCAGGAAGAAATTCCGTCCATGGATCTATCAGGTGAAAATGAGCAAACTCAACCGGAAAATCCCAGTATGGATGACCCCGCTGCTGTGGCAGCCGAAGGTTCGGAATCTGAGCAGGAAGATGTTGCTGAAAATGAAACAATCGAAACTGGTGACAATCTGGCAGAAGAACTGGATCTTGGATTGCCTTCCCCCGAGGAAACCTTGCGCAAAGTCGATGCCCTACTATCGGGCAAAGAAAACATATCAACTGATGGGCCCCTTGAAAAAGAAGAGACCGCCAATAAGAACGGCACCACCACAGTGGTTGCCAATGTGATGATTGGCATTGGTAATAAGCCTTTTCTGAGGGGCGAAGGACCTGGTCTCAGTTGGGAGGAAGGCGTCTCGATGAATTTTGTGGAGATTGGAAAATGGGCATGGTCCCCCCCCCGTAAAAATGCTTCGTTAACCGTTCAAATTTACCGTAATGACCAAGACCCGGATAAAACGGGAAAAGTGGAAGTAAAACCTGGTCAAAAAATAGAAATTACTCCAGATTTCTCCTAAAATAGGGATTCAGGATACTCTCCGTTGGCAATCATATTGCCAATCGACTGAACCACCACCGGTTTATCTTCCCGATAGGTTACCCCCATCCACTTACAACTTGCCTGAGCGGTCTGAAAAACTGCCTTACCAGACTTTATCCACTGATCCACCGCGGCAGGTAAATAAAATTCATCTTTTTCCAAGTCAGTGGAACTGCTGATAAACTCGATCATACCTTCCTCCAAAGCGGGAAAAACCTGATTCGGGAATGCCCAGACATTCATAGATACCACTTCCTCCCCGGTCAATTTATGTGAGATTCCCATGGAATTTGTTCCGATAATCCCTTCCTCAGAAGATGTAATCCCTGACCACTCCTCCACCGAATCCAAGTTACCGTCCTTTACTTTACAAATCCCACGACTGACGGATCCATGATCGGAAAGAGTTTCCTGCAAACTATATCCAACAATAAAACCTCTTATCTTAGCATCATCCTGAGCCAAGTCCTGAAACTGGGATAAGGATTTCCAAAGTTCCTCAAAGGTCGCTAACCCATAAAAATCATCTGCATTTAAGACTGCAAATGGGGACTCTGATAATACATGACGGGCACACCATACCGCATGCCCGGTACCCCAGGGCTTTTTTCGTTGAACGGAGAGATTGGTCTCTGCCGGTAAATCGTCAATCGACTGATAAGCATATTCCACCGCCATCGTATCCGTATATTTCGACCCAATTTGTTCATGAAAAATTTCATGCATTTCCTCACGGATTAAAAAGCATACCTTCGTAAAACCTGCTTTTCTGGCATCATACAGGGAATAATCCATCAGGGTTTCACCATTAGGGCCCACAGGGTCCACCTGTTTTAAGCCGCCAT
>JAYPZT010000052.1:0-7938 GCA_038136415.1 Opitutales bacterium | reverse complement strand
CCTTCCGATTATGCGATGCTTGAGGGTCAAACGGAATGGAAGTTTTTACCTGACATTCTGAATATTCTTAAAGAATCGAAAGTACGACACTCACAGGCACAAGCGGCCGATCTTCCGGCAACACAAGCTGCCCCAATCCAGAAAACTGCCAAAAAACCAGCAACAAGAAAAAAGTCGGTCAGGATCCAAGGACTAAATCAACAATCCTCAGTGATTAAGGTGAAAGAAAAAAGCCTGGTTGCCAAGTTGATCGCTACCGTGATGGTCTTTATTGTCTCCCTCATCATTGTTGCTGGTTCCACCGCGGGTGCATACTTGGTGGCTCCTTCCCAAATTGGGCCAATAGTGAGAAAATTTGGTTTACCTATAGATCAATGGTTTCCCGGCTGGGAGGTGGAGACTGTTGAAGTAGTGGAAGCTCCGCCAGGTTCATTGGATAGTATCCGTTTGAGTAAAGAGCAATGGCATCATTTAAAAGCATCGGGCATAACTATCCTCCCTCTTGAAGGAGAGGATGGATTGCAGGTTTTATCACCGATTGATCCTAAATTAGCGATTAATGATGATGACCTTAAAGTTCTCCACCTTATCGCCCAGCACCTCGTAATTCTTGACCTTACTAATTCTGAAGTCACAGATGCGGGACTGGATCATCTACAGAAGTTTCCAAACCTTAAAAAGCTGACCCTTGAGAATTCTAAAAAGGTGAGTTCAGAAGGGGTTAGAAAACTCGAAAATATCGTGAGTTTGGAGCACTTAAACCTTGTTGGAGTCAGCCTTGATGATTCAGCTTTGGATAGTATTGGTAAAATGGAAAGTCTGCTTGAGGTTTATCTTTTCAGGTCTGGGGTGTCAGAAGAAGCAGTCAATAACCTCAAGGCTGCAAGACCAAGAATGTTTGTTAATGCTGGCTAAGCCTTCTTTGTGATCACCTTGTTTTTTCGAGCCGGAAAACAAGTCGAACAAATCATACACTCCAGTCCATGACAGGTACGGGCGGTACAATATTCTCTGCCGTAAAATATTATTTGTAGGTGCAAGGCGTTCCATCTTTCTTTCGGAAAATGTCTCTTTAAATCCTTTTCTGTCTGGGCAACACTTTTCCCGGAGGTTAATTTCCATCTTTGAGCAAGGCGGTGAATATGGGTGTCCACGGGAAAGGCGGGGTGACCAAATGCCTGTGCCATAACGACCGATGCCGTCTTGTGACCAACCCCAGGCAACGCTTCCAGGTCTTCAAAATTTGAGGGAACTTCACCATTGTGATGGTTAATCAGGATGTGGGACAAGTCATGAATGGCTTTGGCTTTTCTGGGAGCCAATCCACAAGGGCGTACAATTTTATTGATTCTTTCAACACTGACTTTTGACATTTTTTTTGGGCAATCTGCCAAATCAAAAAGGGCAGGGGTAATGAGATTTACTCTTTCATCCGTACATTGTGCCGATAAAAGAACTGCAATTAATAGGGTGTAAGGATCGCGATGATCTAGTGGTACCGGGGGTGATGGATACAATTGGTCTAGAGTCTGATCAATGTACTCTACTCTGTGTTTGATGTTCATAGCCAAATATCGATCTAGAGTTTGGATCCATGAACAGGTTTTTTTTCAATCCTAAAAATGAGATATCCTTTTATTTTCCCTTATCAAAAAAGCATTAATTTCCTTTCAGGTATTAGTATCAGATAACAATTAGAGTGCTAACTTACTGTGACACATTGACACCAATTTATGACTATACACTGTTATTTTCGTCTCATTTTTCGAATTTTATAACCTAAATTCAGGGGATTCCCCTTTAATTGTAACTACTTTTACCGCTGAAAATTCGGTACGCATCTTGCAAGGATAGCCCATCATGAATGTAAACCCCGATAGATTCACAGAACTTGGTATTACAGCAATTCAGCAAATGGCTGAAGTAGCGAAAAGGAACGGTCAACAGGAAGTCGATGTATGGCATCTGCTTGCCACTCTGATGAACCAGGAAAATGGAATCGTTCCCGCATTGATGGAGGAAATGGGTGTGGGTACTGCCCCCGTTCAACTCGCTTTGCAGCGTGAGTTGAAAAATCTTCCCAAAATTGCCGGCAATGTGAACACCGCCCGATCCTATGCTTCCAGTGCGTTGACCGAGGCTGTGGAAAAAGGCCAGGAGATTTCCAGGGAGATGCAGGATGATTATGTCAGCACAGAGCATTTGCTTCTGGGATTGTCTGCTTTAGACAAGCCAGCCACTTTCAAACAGTTTCTCAAAAACTTTGAGTTGTCTCCCAAAAAAATTAAAGAGGCTATCCTCAAAATCAGGGGTGGGCAAAAAGTGTCCTCCAAAACTCCGGAAAATTCCTTCCAGGCACTTAAAAAGTACGGAATTGATCTGGTTGAACAAGCTAAGTCGGGCAAGCTTGACCCGGTGATTGGCAGAGACTCTGAAATACGCCGGGTTATCCGGATTCTTTCGCGTAAGACTAAAAATAATCCTGTTCTCATCGGCGAACCGGGTGTGGGTAAAACCGCGATTGCGGAGGGTTTGGCTCAACGAATTGTTCGGGGAGATGTCCCAGAAGGCCTGAAAGACAAAACAATCTTCACCCTGGAAATGGGTTCTTTGCTGGCGGGTGCTAAATTTCGTGGAGAATTTGAGGAACGCTTAAAAGCGGTGCTTAATGAGGTGAGTAAATCGGATGGCCGGATCGTTCTCTTCATCGATGAAATGCATACCATTGTGGGTGCGGGAAAAGCAGAGGGTGCGATTGATGCGGGAAACATGCTCAAGCCCATGCTGGCCAGAGGTGAATTAAGGTGTATTGGGGCGACGACTCTGAATGAGTACCGCATGCATGTGGAAAAGGATGCAGCTTTGGAGCGCCGTTTTCAAACCGTATTGGTCGATCAGCCCAATGTGGACGACACCATATCCATTCTGCGTGGATTGCGCGAACGCTTTGAAATTCACCATGGGGTGAATATCAGGGACGAGGCATTGGTGCAGGCTGCAGTGCTTTCAAATCGTTATGTTTCCGAGCGTTTTCTCCCAGACAAAGCGATTGATTTGGTCGATGAGGCCTGTGCGATGATTCGTACAGAATTGGATAGTATGCCTGCGGAGTTGGATGAGATCAGTCGACGGGTTCTTCAACTTGAAATTGAGGAAACTGCATTGAATCAGGAAAAAGATAACTCGAGCAAGGACCGTTTGGAAGTTTTGCGCAAGGAACTTGGCAATGCTAGGGACAAAATGGAAACCATCAAACGCAGATGGGAGAATGAGCGTAAGGGCATAGATAATGTCAGAATATTACGCGAGCAAATCGAGTCTGCCCGGGCGGAAATGGAACGCGCAGAACGTGCTTATGATTTAAATCTGGTTGCCGAGTTAAAGCACGGAAAGCTTCCCAGGTTGGAAGCCGAACTGGAAGCCCTGGAAAATATCGAAAGAAAGGATGACGCGATTCTTAAGGAAGAGGTTACCGCCGAGGAAATCGCTGAGATTGTCGCAAAGTGGACCGGTGTCCCCGTGACCAAGCTGATCGAGGGAGAGCGGGAAAAATTACTCCGTTTACAGAGCATTTTACACGAGCGGGTCATCGGTCAAAATGAAGCAGTGGAAGCAGTTAGCGAGGCGATTTTACGGGCCCGTGCGGGCATTAAAGATCCACAAAGACCCATCGGCTCCTTTCTATTTCTTGGGCCAACCGGAGTGGGGAAAACGGAGCTGGCGAAGACCCTCGCGGAGAGTCTTTTTGATAGCGAAAATAATGTCGTCCGAATTGATATGTCGGAGTATATGGAGAAACATTCAGTGGCTCGTTTAATTGGTGCTCCTCCCGGATATGTGGGCTACGAAGAAGGCGGCCAACTTACAGAGGCAGTGAGAAGAAAACCTTATGCGGTTATTCTTTTTGACGAGATTGAAAAAGCCCATCCTGATGTTTTTAATATTCTTTTACAACTCATGGATGATGGCAGATTGACTGATTCTCAGGGGCGTACAGTGGATTTTAAAAATGTGGTCGTCATTATGACTTCCAATGTGGGGAGCCGCTATTTGCAGGATCAGTTATTGGACGATGAAATTTCTGAGTCTGCCCGTGAATCAGTGCTGGCAGAGCTTCGTGATCATTTTCGTCCGGAGTTTCTCAACCGGATTGATGATACCGTTCTTTTTAAACCACTGACCCTGGAAGAGATTACTGAAATCGTGAATCTTTTGTTAAGCGGATTGAACAAAAGACTGTCGGACCGAAAGGTGTCCGTTGTGTTTACGGATGCAGCTAAAAAATGGATTGGAGAAAAGGGCTACGATCCAACTTACGGTGCCCGTCCTTTGAAAAGATTTCTGCAAAAGCAAGTAGAGACACAACTGGCCCGTGCCTTGGTCGCAGGAGAAGTAAATGAAGGCAGTCAGGTATCTTTTTCCGTTAAAGATGATCAGCTGGTCATGAAATCCAGTTAGAAAATGATCAGGTTATGCAAAGGATTGAATCGTATGCCGAATGGTTTTGTAATTGAGGGTTAAAAAGATCCAACTGTATATGATTGCCCCTCCCAATGTCTCCCCGCTTATTCCCAAAGAGAGTGGCAGGTTTAAGCCGTACTGATTCGCCAGGGTAACCAATAAAAATTTAGTGGATGCACATAGAACGAGAGCAATCACTAGAATGAAGAAAAATTTTCTTCTCAAACGCCTGATAAAAACCTCACTAATTTCTTTGGCTCCAAATCCAAGATGAAGTAAATTCCTGCAGTGCTCGGCATTCTGAGAGACGGTCAGCCTAAAGCTGCTGGAAAAAGTAACCGCAGATAAAAGAGAAACCAAAGCACCGATTCCAGCCAACCCGGCAACCAACAAGAGGGTGGCTTTCCCCAACCACTCGTTCTGAGGAAACTCTCGACTGGTTTCGTACCCTAGCTCTTTTAAATAATCCGAAAATGCTTCGGTTGGAGAATCTTCAAGCTTAACGATGAGGCGGGCTGGGCTCTGCGTTTTCGGTTCCGTAGAGAATAACTTTTTCATACTTGTTACATCTGCCGGTCGATCAACTGGGGAAGCTTGCAAATGTTCGATTTGAGGAAATGGGCGGTTCCTTAGCTCCGCAAGTGAAACGGGTGGCCCTTTGATTTCGCCATTGTCCCAGAGGAAAAAATAGCTTTCCCGGTCCTCCGTCTCATATGCCTGATTAGCCCAACGCAGAAAACCCTCAGGCACTAAGACGCTGTTAATTCTCTTACTGAATGCGACAAATTTACCGATCAATCGAACGGACTGGTCTTCACCAATAAAAATTTCAATGGGCATAGAAGAAGCTGTTTTTTCCGAAAGGGAAGGGTACTCCGTGCGCGACGGAGCCAACCCAAAATTCCATAAATCGAGATAGAATTTAGGTACTATGATGGGCACAAAAGAAGCATTTTTCTCCCAGTTCCAAAATCTAGGGTTTTGATCCAAGAAGGAGTCCGGTATCGATTCAAAAAATAAATCGGCACGGGCAGCGGCTCCCAGACCGATCTTGCCACTTGGCCAGATGTTTAAGGTAACAGGGAAGTTATTTCTGGTGAAGCTTCCCACCGCAGTAACTCCTGGCAGTTCTTTGATTGCCGCAATCTCATTCTCATCAAATCCGTCACCGTTTTGAGAAAGATTTTCCAAAATACCCCCTTTTACTGTTTTATTTAGGGTCAGGTAGTAGGCTTCCTCAACTGGATGACTGTGAAGACCCTTAACTTCGCTCCAAAACTGAATCGCTAACAAGATGAGGGCAGACCCAAGCAGACATCCCATGGATGCGACACGCATTTCGATCCCAGAGGATTGATTTCCGAGGCAGCGGTCGAGAAGCTGATTCAGGTTATCCTTCATAATCTAATGGTGCGGTCGCAGCTTAAAAAACTCCCTTGTGATAGAGAGGTCTGGATAAGTCCAAATTTCTCCTTTGCCCGAATCTGTTCGATTAAGTGGACTGCTGCCTCGGTGTTTTTTTCATCGAGGTGGCTGAATGGCTCGTCCAGTAGTAACCATGTGATAGGTTTGAGTAAGCTGCGAATCAGGGCAAACCGTTGTCTTTGTCCGTGTGAAAGAGTGCACACTTTCTGTTCCAGTAAAGAGCCAACATTTAGCTGCTGACACATTTCTTCGATAGGTGGTCTGTTGTCGGACAGAGCAGGTAATAGGCTGAGGTTTTCCCGTGCCGTCAGATGAGAAAATAACCGTAGATCCTGAAAAAGAATGGATATTTTTTGTGCCCGTAAGCTCTCCCAATCACTCTGGCCAATTTTTTTTGAAGAGAAATCTCCCAAAATGAAAGAGCCGGAAAAATCTTTCCTCAGTCCATAGATCAGATGAAGGAAAGTGGATTTCCCTTTTCCGGATGGAGCGTGGGCAAGGATGGACTCCCCCTGGTTAAATTCAATTTGCTCCCCCCAGATTTCTGACTCAGATATGCTAGATATTGGCAGCGGGTCAGGAATGATGTTTTTGAATGCTATCTTCACCGGATCAGGTTGAGGAAATTAGTGCCGGTCATCGCATCGATTGATCTGTGGTCAACATCTGTGCTTTGCTTAAATTCTTCCAGAAAAGTTTTGAAATCTGGTTGCACCTGAGTGGAGGGGTAAATTCGCAGAGGATAATCCGTACCCCAAAGGATTCTTTCTGCACCCACTGCATCAATTAGCTTTGAATAGATAGTGGCAGGATAAAGGAGCGGGCAGGCTGCTAAATCAAAGTAAATATTGTCAGGCATAGGATGCTGAATTGCATACAGGGCTCCCGCATGAGCCAGAATAATTTTCAAGTCCGGTAGTTCTTTGGCCAGCCATAAAAATTCCTCCATGGGGGTAAGTGTTTTTCCTGGGTAATCCTTACCATCAGGATCAGTGGTATGAAAAGTAACCGGCCATCCTGCTTCACAGGCAAATTCCATCGCTTCCATCCATAGCTTATCCTTGAGTGAAAATCCCTGTGCCCATGGGTGGGATTCTCCAATTCCCTGAAAACCATCGTCCTGTGCTTTTTTTAAATAGTCCCTCAAGTCAGGGATATCGGGCCTGAGGGAAAGAAAGGCAATAAATCGCTCGGGATCTTCTTTGAGCCAAACGGAATGCCATTGATTAGCTTCGACACAGGTTTGGAAATTTTCCCAGTACCAGCCAAGGAGTACACAGCGGTTTATTCCTGCAGCATCCATATCCTGGAGCATTTGCTGCCTGCTTGCCCAGCCTTGGAGAGAGGGTCTCCCATGAGGCATTACCATATTTAGCCACTGCAACTCATCTCTTTCATTTGCAAATTTGGAGGGATTTGCGAACACCTCTTCGGGGTAGCGGTGGGTGTGGGCATCAATGATCATAATTGTTGCCTATTGCGAGGAATTATGGACTTCGGGTAAAGCCCAAAAATTAGCGTAAATCAGGATTCCCTGACAGTTTCATTACCCGCCAGCTTGCGGGTCAAAGTTGCTTCAATAAAAGCAGCAAACAGCGGATGGGCCTTGGTTGGCTTGGATTGAAATTCCGGGTGAAACTGAACCGCCACAAACCATGGATGATCCTTAACTTCTACAATTTCCACAAGATCTCTTTCTGGATTCACTCCGGCCACCATGAGACCGGCTGCTTCGAGTTCGTCACGGAATTGGTTATTGAACTCAAAACGGTGTCTATGCCTTTCCGATACTTCCTCTTTGTCGTAGGCAACCCGACTGGCACTTCCTGCTTTTAGCCGGCAGGGGCATGCACCCAATCTCATCGTGGCACCTTTATCGGTTACTGTCTTTTGATCATCCATAATATGGATAACGGGGTGCGGGGTATTGGAATCAAATTCAGTGCTGTTTGCTTTTTCCAGACCCAGTACATTGCGGGCATAATCAATCACCGCAATTTGCATACCCAGACAAAGTCCAAAGTAGGGAATTTTTTGTTCCCGGGCGTACTT
>JAYPZT010000051.1:0-7982 GCA_038136415.1 Opitutales bacterium | reverse complement strand
GAGGAAAATATGACATTTTTTGTGAATCCTGGATCCCAGAGCATTCTTTTCAAAGAAATCAACCTGGCTACCTACGGCGATCCTCCCATTGACATTAATTGGACAGCTACTTCTGAGCTGCCAGTGGAATTAAGAATTGTCGAGGGACTTGAATTTGCTGAGCTTACCGAGGCCACCGCCCCTTCCACTCTCGTTTTAAAATCCCCGGGCTTGGTTAAGCTGGAAGGATCGCAGCCAGGGGACGGAAACCAAACTTATGACGCAGCCCCCAAAGTTTTGGACGAATTTGTTATTTCCAAAAAAGAAATAATCGTAAAAGTGAATGATTATTTCCGCAGACCGGAACAGTCCAACCCAGACTTCACTTACGAGCTCGTGGGATTGGTCGGGGATGATAATGAGTCGGAATTTCTTGAACCAATCCTTATATCCGCAACAGTAACCGATGGAACAACAAGCAGCCCGACAGAAGAGGGAAAATACCCCATAACCGCTTCCGGTGCCCGATCGGATAAATATTTCTTCACTTATCTGGATGGTTCACTCACCGTCAGTCTGAAACGAAAACAAAAGATTGATTTCGAACAGGAATTCATAGATGTGAATGCCTTGAGTTTGCCTATTACTTTGACTGGTAATTCCCTGGATGAGGAGCTTAATAGCACCACGGATCTGGCACTTTACTATGAAATCGATGATCCGGAGGTCGCCCGTCTGAGTGTGACCCGCGAGGATGAACTTATTTCTTACTGGAAACTGGATGACTCGAGGTATGCAGAAGCCTTGGATCAATTCCGGAGAAATTCAGGTACCCTTCAAAACTTGGTTACCACCGGCAATGATTCCGCCTGGGTGGATGCCAAATTTTCCAAGGGGGTGAAATTTGACCAAAATAACAGCAGGATAGATTTCGGCCCCGTGCGCCTGGATGGGAACTTCACATTTTCCTTTTGGATAAAGCCAAACGATGGATCGAGCAACGGTGGTAGAATGACTCTTCTTTCGAAAGTGGGTATTCCAAGCATGAACCACTTCAGTTTTATCAAACGCGACGGGAACGGCACAGTAGCTATTGAACTCCACCAGGATGGTAATGATTCAGTAACCACCTTGAGTACCGAAAATATCGTTCTACAAGATGGAAACTGGACTCATTTTGCCTTTAATTATGATGCCACTCTTCCCAAGATCTCTCTTTTTGCAAATGGCGAACTTCTGCTCGAAAGTATGGAGGTTGAGGAAACTATTAACAGCCTTCCCTACGGCTTTAGGTTCAGCCAGTTATCTTTGGGAGATAACGATTCGTCCTTCTTAGGAACCTTTGATGACTTCAGGTATTATGGCATTTCTTTATCTCCCATGGAAGTAGGCAGAATTTATAATTCCGGGGGTGGAGATTTTAACCGCATGGAAATTGTTGGAGCCGGGAGTACTAAAATCACAGCTTTTCAACAAGGGAATTATTTGTACGAATCAGCTTTGCCGGTTTCTCAAAACATCACTGTCATCAAAGCAGAACAAACCATAACTTTTGCGGAATTACCGGATCGATCAGTTGGAGATTTCCCTTTTGAGTTAACGGCCAGTTCCAACTCAGGGTTGCCGGTTCAATTTGCCCTTTCTGATCTATCCCTCGCTTCGTTGAAAGATAATTTCGTAACCGTCCGAAACGCTGGGACTCTTACCGTCACTGCTTATCAGGAAGGAAATGAGAAATTCCTTCCCGCAGAGGAAGTTACCCAGTCTTTTTCAATCCGATTTGGAAACCTTTTCAGTGACTCCGTACCGGGAATGCAACTTTGGCTGGATGCCACTGATATAAATAACGATGGAAAAGCAGATCATGAAAATGATTTCATTTCAATGGACCGGATAAGCCTTTGGGCAGATAAGTCCGGAAGAAACAATAGTCCAGTGGAAGCGAATGTCACCCGTATGCCCAGATGGAATCATGAAATTATAAATGGAAAACCAGCGGTTGAATTCTCCGGTACGGAAGGTCATTCTCTTGCCTTGCAAATCAGTATTAGTGATCCGACTTATATTTTTATGGTAGCCAAGCAAAACCAGACCGGACAAAGCCAGATTTTCGGAGGAGATCTTTTTACCACCAACGAGTATGGATTGTTCACCCTTAACTACAATTCACAGAACCCATTCATTCCCTCCTCCATTCCTTCGACATCCTGGTCCGTCTGTGTATTAGGAACTCAATCCGGATCTCAAAACTTATGGGTCAATGGAGAACTTATGGGATCTGCAGCAAGCAGCTTAAACCCGGAACCTCTTGATAAGATTGGTCATTTATTCTCTGGTTATATTGCTGAAAGTATCGTTTTCACAGAAGAGATAAATTTTGTAAACAGACAGAAAATAGAGAGCTATTTGGGACATAAGTGGGGACTTGCTGACCGCTTCCCGGAACTGCACCCCTACTCGCAGGAACCTGCGTCTTTTGGCGGGTCACAAGAGATTACCTGGCTCGGCATTGAGGAAGGACTGGAAGGAGATCTTCCATCCCTACCAGTCCGGGCGAAGTCAGACCTGGACTTCACCCTAAGTGCACTTGCCTCGTCCGGATTACCGGTCATTTTCTCAAGCAGTGATCCAACCAAGTTGGCCATTGCAGACAATCAGGCAAAAGTGATCAATGAGGGAATGGTAACCATTACTGCCTACCAACCAGGAAACAGCAGATTTTTCCCTGCGGAGCCTCAAAGCGTACAATTACAAATCATAGACTTCAATGACCCTCTTTTTCAAAAGGATGACCAAAATATCACCATTGAGCTAGTTCCTGAAAAAGTTAAGGAAGACCCTCCATTTGTGATTCGGGCCAGTGCAGAATCATCCGGACAGAATCACTCTATATACAGATTACCCGTTGTGCTAACCATTGAATCTGGTCCTGCAACCATCGACGCTCAGGGAGTGGTTACCCTAGACGGCAAGGAAGGTACCGTTGTCATTAAAGCGGAGCAAAGTGGAAATGCTTTTGTCAACCCCGCACCACTGACCAGGCTTGAGATCGACATATCCGGCAGAACCAGACCAACCATTCTCTTCAACGACTTTAAGAAGACAGGTCCACTTCCTCCTATCCCTCTTGATTCAGTACCCAGATTGTTGTCTGGAATCTATTCCAATAATGGAAAAAGAATTAAGATCACCAGCTCAAACCCGGATATTGTCAAGGTTGTGGGCATGGACAAAATTGTCGCACGAAAGACTGGTGAGGTTGAGCTGATGTTTGATGTCCCGCCCGATGCCGAGTTTGCTTCTGCACTGACCAGAACCCGATCCATTGAAGTAATCAAACCCAATCGTCAGGCATGGTTGGATCAGCGGAGGAATGACCCCCGTTTTACAGCGGTAAGAAATCAGTTCACCCAAAGACAGATGAGATTGGATAGCACAAAATCCTTGTCAGAAATCGAAATTGAATTTGATCAAATGCATGCCGATTCCGACGGCGATGGTTTCAGCAATCTGTATGAGCGTGCATTCGGTATGGATTCCCTGGGCTTTGATACTGCTTCAGGGGGTCCCAAACAGGTACGCACACTTCAGGATGGACCACAGCTTTCCTTTGTAAGATTCACCAATCCAGTAGATTCCACAGGAGAAAACTTTACCTACCTTGTTGAATCAAGTGAGGATATGGTCAATTGGACCACTGCAAATACCCGCTTGATTAATCAAGTAGAGGTTGCAGAGGGCATGCAGCGGGTAACTTACACTGCAAGCTCCTCCCTAAGTGGAGTGAACACATTATTTCTCCGTGTCCGAGTAGTCGGACAATAACCCAGTATCACATCAAACAAATCATCAAATAATGAAAAAACTTATTCCCCTCTTTCTCTTCACTCCCCTGCTTTGTTTATTTGGCTCACCTTTTGGCGATATCACCGTCAATGATCTCGAAAAAGCAATCAAAGAAAAAAAAGTAGCCATTCTCGATGTAAATGGTGCTGGATCCTACCGTAAAGGCCATGTTCCCGGAGCCATTGAATTCTCTGCTAATCAATCCAACCTGGCATCTCTGTTACCCAAAGATAAATCAACTCTTGTGGTTGCATATTGCGGGGGACCAAGTTGCCGTGCCTACTTAAGAGGAGCTGAAGCTGCGAAGAAATTAGGGTATAAAAATGTAAAACATTTATCCGCAGGAATTTCAGGATGGAGAAAAGCAGGCAAAGAAATAAGCAAACCAAAGAAGTAGTAGATATTTGATGACTTTCTTTGCTCAGATCAATGCTGCCTCTATAAGACTGTTTTCAGTCCTTTTATTTTTCATTTTGCCCTTATTGTGTTTCGGGCAAAATTCCAGCGATCTTGCCGGTTCCGTTTCAATTACTTTAAAAAATGGTACCAGTACCGCTCCGTCTTACATGGTTGTATCACCCGGGAGCAAAGAAAAAGTCATCTATCAGGGACTGGCACTCTCTGCCTCTGAAAACAATGTCAGCTTCAATAAATTCCCCAGCATTTCCAACCCAGGCAATTTGTTAGGTCCCTTTCAGCCTGGTGTTCTCGCCAGCACCCGGGCCCGGGCAAATTCAGTGTTGGATGCGAACGGATCGGTAGCAGTCATTACTATTCTCAGTTCAGGCACAGATTATCAGGGAACGCCGGGAGTCGAAATCTCCCCACCCGCAGAAGCCAATGGTTCGGCGGAGCAAGTCTCCCCTGCCTTTGCCGAAGCTGATTTCAATTCCAGCTCCCTCACTCTGGAAGGGGTTAATGTAGTTAGCTCAGGCAGAGGCTACATCGAACCGCCTGAAATTTCCATTGAGGGAGGTCCCTGCTTCCTCCGTATCACCGATTCAGCCTCCACTCATTCTGGTACTTTCTTCAAAATCCTTTCCAATACTGATGATACGCTGGAACTAAGTAACCCTGCCAACATAGATTTATCAATCGCTGTTCAATCAGGTTTCATGGTGGAAGTTTTTCAGGGATGGACTCTCGGCTCCTTGCTCGGTTATGAGGAGACTCCTCTTTATTCCGACTCCGATTCTGAACTGGCAGACTGGGTCTATATCCTCAAGGAACCAGATCAGCAAACCGGTGCGCCCGATGAGGATTACACCGCTCATTTCCATAACGGTACAAATTGGGCAGAGGTGCTCAATCCCGATCAGGTTTCCTCTGATACAACACTCATGCCAGATGAATCCTTCATTATTGTGAGGAGGCACGAATCAGAAACAGAAATTTCTATTTCAGGTCTTGCCAATATCAATGCAAGTGCCTGGCAAATGCCACCGTTTGGTAAAAAGAATCTCGTATGCAACCCATTCCCTTCCGAGATCATGCTATCGGATTTATTTGATCCAAATTTAATCACCATGGAAGCCAATGAAACCAATGGGCATCTCTGGCTTTCCAGTCCAAACCAGGATCTAGCGGATAACATTCATGTTCTTGAATCTGGCACATGGACAACTTATTGGCACGATGGTTCCAACTTAAATGTTAGCACCCAGGCAGAAATTTCCGTAAGAAGAGGAAGTGGATTGGCAGGAGCTTTAACTGTTAACGACTTTTCTTTTACGAGCGGTAGCATTGAAGAACTATCCAACCCAGCCACGGGCAATGTAGTGGTAACCTCCACAAATCATGGGTTAAAAAATGGATTTTTGGTTAATCTATCCTCGGTCACCGGCAGACTTACCAACGAGGATAAGATACAAATCAATGAAGCATCCGAACCGGTGGAGGATGGATACGGATTGGTGGTCTCCTCCATCGTGAATGGCACATGGGAGATTACTAACTGTACCTCAAATACTTTTGAGTTAGTTGGTAGTTTCAATAATTGTGATTTCATTCCCAGTGAGCAGGCAAAATGGCAAACCGGCACTGCCGGTGCTGGATATACTCATGATGTTCAGATCTCCATACGAGGAGGAGGGGGAAGAAATGGGCGGGCCATTGGAAAAGTTGTGAATGGAAAAATCGATAAAATCCTGATCACTTCAGGAGGTTTACTTTATACTTCTCCCACATTTGCCAAGATTCATCCAGGAGGATGGAGAAGTATCAGCCGGGGCAATGCTCCCTTAAATGATACATTGATTCCCGCTGGATCCGGCGTGCTCATAGAACGCAAACATCCTCATGGTGTATCCTCTATGCTCCCCCTTCTTCCATTTGCCAATCAAAGCGGAAACTAATTACCTAGCTCACTTGATGGGCATCCACATCGAGGATATCGAACACCTCATTATCAATCGGAAACTGGTTACGGAGCTGTTGGATCTGATCCAAACATTTACTTACTGAAGAACTCAGGTAAAACAGGTGATAGCGGTAGTACCCCTTCATTTTTGCCAACGGGGTTGCCGCCGGTCCTTTCACTTCGATACCAAGGAGGTTGGAATTATCCAGATGTTTTCTCCATTGCTCCGCATAAAAGCGGGTTTTCTCCTCTCCCCTTCCCCTAAACACATGGCGGATCAGGTGACGATAAGGTGGGTAATTCAATTCTTTCCGCATCGCCAGCTCATCCTCAAGAAACGCCTCCAATTCCGCCCGCCTCGCAAACTGGATACAGCTCTCGTGAGGTGCATAAGTCTGCACATATACTTCCCCTGCCCGGTCTCCCCTGCCCGCCCGTCCAGCCACCTGCACCAAGATCTGAAAAGCCCGCTCGGATGCCCGAAAGTCCTCCATCCGCAATGGAAGATCCGCATCAATCACCCCCACGAGTGTAACCCGGGGAAAGTCCAGTCCTTTGGCAATCATTTGGGTACCGACCAACACATCAATCTTGCCCTGTCGGAAATCCCTCAAGATTTCGCGGAAGAGATTTTTTTTGGTCATTACATCGGCGTCCACCCGCACCACTTTTGCCCGTCTGGGCATCACTGATTCCACCACATCCTCAATCCGCTGGGTGCCGTGCCCACGCCGGCTAATTTCAATCGATTTACAATTCCCGCAAATTCTGGGTGCAGGTTTCCGGTATCCACAGAGATGACAATGGAGGTAGTGATCGGTGCGGTGGTAGGTCATGGCAATGCTGCAGTCCCTGCACTGCTCCACTTCCCCGCATTCCGTGCAAAACATGGTGGTATTAAAACCTCTGCGGTTCAGAAATAAAATACTCTGCTCTCTGCTCTCGTATCGTTGCCTTAGGGCTTCAATCAATTGCTGGGAAAGAATGGGAGCGGACTTCTGCTTCATCGCCTCCCTTCTCATATCCACCAGGTGAACCAGTGGGAGCTCCCTGCCGTCAATACGCTGGCTCAGGACGGATCTTTTATATTTTCCAACGGTCACATTGCGTGCGGTTTCCAGTGATGGTGTGGCCGACCCCAGCAGGCAGACACCTTTGTTCAGAAAGGCACGATAAACCGCAACATCCCGCCCATGATAACGCGGAGAATCCTCCTGCTTGTAAGCCGGTTCATGTTCTTCATCCACCACCACCAGTCGTAAATTTTGCACCGGTGCAAACACTGCCGAACGGGCACCCACCACAATCCTGGCCTCTCCTTTCACCAACTGTCTCCATGCATCCAATCGTTCACCCGCGGATAAATGACTATGCCAGACCACCACCTGCTCTCCCCGCTTACCAAATCTTGCCCGCAAGCGGTCCACAGTCTGTGGAGCCAGAGCAACCTCGGGAACGAGAAACAAAACTCCCCCCCCCTGCTTAAGTGCTTTTTCCATGGCCTGACAGTAAACCTCTGTTTTACCAGATCCAGTAACCCCCTGCAGGAGACGGGAACAAAATTTCCCCGAATCTAAATCATCGCAAATTTCATCAGTTGCAGTTTTTTGCTCCGGGGTAAGTTCCCGTAAAGAATCCACTTGATCAGACACTTCATCACTCCACTGATCCGCATAAGCTTCCCGCTGTACTTCATCCATTGACTGGGACAGCAGTCCTTTTTGAACCAATCCATCCAGCACGGACATAGATACCTTATTCTTTTTGCTCCAGGCAACCGCATCCATTTTTTTGCCCC
>JAYPZT010000050.1:0-8008 GCA_038136415.1 Opitutales bacterium | reverse complement strand
TGGACTTGGGTCGATCCCGTGCTCACGCTCGTCATCGCCGGTTACATCCTCTTCATGTCGTTCGGTCTACTTAGGAAGACCTCGCGCATTCTCATGGAAGGCACACCTCCCGGTCTCTCATTGGACGCCGTTAAGGAGACCATCGAAAATCTGGATGGGGTCGATAACGTTCACCACTTACACGTCTGGGAACTGGATGAGCATCACAAAGCGCTCGAAGCTCACGTGCGAATCGTAGAAAATAGGCAAAGCCACTCCATTCTTCGGAAGCAGATCAAAGACCTACTGGAAAACAAATTTAGCATCAGCCATAGCACCTTGGAACTGGAGGACAGCTCCGATGCTCATCGCTGTGGGGATGAGGGAATGATTCGTCCGGAGGATTAAATATCTCTGGGACCAGCGAGAATCTTTGAGAATAATATTTGAGGGTTTTTGTCCTGCTTTGCGTTTAAGGAGGATACATGACTTTTAAGTATTCGATCAGCACATTCGCCCGACGAACGGGGGCTTCCCTTCTCTGTTTGCTTTTGTCGAGTTCCATCTATGCGGAGAATCCCGATTCAGCCCCAAAAGCTTCCTTGGAAGATTTGCAGAGCTACCTTTCGCGAGCGCTCGCGAAAAACCCTCAGCTGGAGGCGTTCGAGCAGCGTTATGAAGCGGCCATGCAGCGAATACCGCAGGCAGCGGCCTTGCCGGATCCTATGTTGCAGGTGACTAGCTTCGTGGAGTCCGTCCAGACCCGCACCGGTCCACAGGAGAATGTATTTATGCTCAGCCAGAAGCTGCCCTGGTTTGGCAAATTAGGTAGCCGAAAAGAAGTCGCTTCAAGCGAGGCTGAAGCTCTTTGGTATGCCTACCAGAATCAACAACTGTCGCTCGTCCGCGAGGTATCGTTGGCCTATTACGAGTATGGATACGCGCAGGAAGCCATTCGTCTAACGGAGGAAAACCGCAACCTGCTGGAGAAGCTGGAGCCCATCGTTGAAGAGAAGGTCAAAGGTGGGGCTGATTTGAATGCCTTGCTCCGTTTGAAAGTAGAAATTGGCAAAGTCGACGACCGCCTCCAAACCCTAAAGCAAAAGCGGGTCGCTCAGTCTGCAAAGCTTGGAGAGCTACTGGCCTTGTCAGATCCATCCGTATTACCATGGCCTAAATGGGACGCTCCAGAACCAGTTGCGCTCGATGGCCCACTTCTCGCCAGAGCGATTCGCGCCAACAATCCCGAGCTACAGATGCTGGAACGGAAAGTTGCCAGTGCCGAAGCACGTCGTGAAATCGCTCGCTTGGAGAGCTACCCCGATATCACGCTCGACCTGAATTACATTCAGATCGGTTCCCCCGAAGTGAACCCGGGCACGCCGGACGCCGGGCGCGACGCATGGGGTGTGACCGTGGCGGTGAACATTCCTATTTGGTTCGACAAATATGATGCCGCAAAAGCCGAGGCACTCGCCACAAAACGCTCGTTCGAGTACGAATACGAGAACCGCTACAACGCACTACGTGCTGAACTGTCCGCGAGTTTGTCCACTCTGGAAGACGCAAACCGCCGCCTGAAACTTTACGGCGAGGAGCTGCTGAGCCTTGCCGAGCAAGCAGTCGAGAATAGCCGGACAAGCTATGAGAGCGGACGCACTGGTATTCTGGAAGTGATCGACAGCGAGCGTTCCCAACTCGACCTGCAACTACTTTACTGGAGGGCGGCGGCAGACGCTTGGAAACAACGAATCCTCATCCAAACCTTGGCCAACCAGCCAGTCCTCGGAACTTTTCAAGTCACTCAGTCCTATGAATAAGAAAATCGTTTTCATTCTCACTGGCGCAGTCATCGCAGCCCTGCTCGTAGGCATCGGCCTCGGGCGTGTCATCTTTCCGCCCAGTGACGGCCATGCACATGCCCCTGCCGACACATCCGCAGCAATGGCCGATTCCAACGAGCCGTCGATCTGGACCTGCTCGATGCATCCGCAGATTCAGCAACCGGAACCCGGTGACTGCCCGATCTGCGGTATGGATTTGATTCCACTGGAAAGTGATTCGGGTGCCGACCTCGGCCCACGAGAAATGAGCATGAGCAAAGCATCGCGAGCGTTAGCAGACATTCAGACGAGTGAAGTCATTCGTGAATACCCCGAAGCTGAGATACGCTTAGTCGGCAAACTCGAATATGACGAGACACGGGAAAAGTCTCTGACAGCCCGCTTCCCCGCACGTATCGACGAATTGTTCGTCAATTTCACAGGGATACGTGTAAAAAAAGGCGAGCATCTCGCCAAAGTTTACAGCCCTGATCTACAGACCGCGCAGCGAGAGCTGCTCACATCCTACCGAGCAGACCCGAATAGCTCGATCACACGAGCAGCCAAAGAGAAACTACGACTGTGGGATCTCATGCCAGAACAAATAGAAGCAATAATAGAAAGCGGCGAAGCCAAGGATCACTTCGTCCTAAAGGCGCCTTTAGGCGGAGTGGTCGTCGCAAAGCATGTCAAAGAAGGAGATTACCTCAAGACTGGCGAACCGCTCTTTAAAATCGTCGATCTCTCTGAGCTGTGGGCGTATCTGGATGCCTACGAATCCGACCTACCATGGCTCCGATTTGGGCAAGATGTGGCCTTCACTGTAGAGTCCTTTCCTGGTGAGACCTTTCACGGTCAGATCAGCTTTATCGAACCGGAGGTAGACCGCAAAACCCGCACGATTCCTATTCGTGTCAACGTCCCCAATACAGACGGCAAGTTGAAGCCGGGTATGTTCGTTCGCGGCGTTGTTCAATCACGCATTGCAGAGGACGGACAGGTCTACGCACCTGAATTTGCAGGGAAATGGATTAGCCCCATGCACCCGGAAGTCGTCAAAGACGGCCCCGGCCAATGCGACGTCTGCGGCATGGACCTCGTCCCTGCAGAGGAGTTGGGCTATGTCGCAAGCGAAAAGGAATCGGCCCCTTTGGTCGTGCCCACTTCCGCGGTTCTCCGAACAGGTAAACGTGCCGTCGTCTATGTAGAAAAGCCTGATGCCGAACGCCCCACCTACGAAGGCCGCGAGATCGTTCTCGGCCCACTGGCGGGCGACTATTTTCTCGTCACTTCGGGGCTGGATGCAGGGGAGCGCGTGGTCACGAATGGAGCCTTCAAAATCGACAGTGCTCTACAAATACAAGCGAAGCCGAGCATGATGAATCCAGACGGAGGAGGCTCTGCTCCCGGACATGATCACGGAACGAAATCAGGTGCAACAGATCCGCATGCGGGACACGACATGGCCGCTGCCATCGAACTGAGCGCTGAGCAGGTTACGCAACTGTTAGAGCCGTATCTTGCCATGCAGTCCGCACTTGCGGCGGACAATTTGGACGGAGCCAAGGCGCAAGCAAAAGCCATGATGAAAAGCACCGGACACAGCGGGCCCATGCCCGAACTGCTTCACGACATCATAGCAGCCGAGTCTTTGGATACGATACGACGTCCTCATTTCGAAACACTGTCGAATGCGATGATCGCAGCGGTCAAAAAACACACCAATGCTTTCTCCGGAGAACTACTGCTCATGCATTGCCCAATGGTCTACTCAGACCGTGGTGCTGACTGGCTTCAAAATTCCGAGCCACTGCAGAATCCTTATTTTGGAGCCATGATGCTAAAGTGCGGCGAGGTAAAAGAAACTCTCGGAATGGAACCAACAGATCACAGCGAGCATGCCCACTAAATCGAACAATCCCATAAACGGCCTGATTCGCTTCTGTCTCGAAAACAAGCTGGTCGTCATTCTTTTTACCGTCGTCTTGATCGTATGGGGAATCGCAGTCGCCCCCTTCGACTGGGAGTCGGAAATAATCCCACGTGACCCAGTGCCAGTCGATGCCATCCCGGACATCGGAGAAAACCAGCAAATCGTTTTCACCGAATGGATGGGCCGCTCACCGCAGGATATCGAAGACCAGATTACGTATCCGCTGACGACGGCCCTGCTCGGGCTCCCCGAGGTCAAGACGATCCGGAGCTACTCCATGTTCGGCTTCTCGTCGATCTACATCATTTTCAAGGACGATGCGGAGTTCTATTGGACGCGCTCTCGAATCCTCGAAAAGCTCAATAGCCTACCATCAGGCACCTTGCCTCAAGGCGCCTCTCCTCAGCTCGGCCCCGATGCAACCGCGCTCGGCCAAGTGTTCTGGTATACACTCGAAGGCATAAGTACTGAGGGTGAGCCCACCGGTGGCTGGGATCTGGACGAACTTCGGAGCACGCAGGACTGGTATGTGCGCTACGCACTACAGGGAGTCGATGGCGTAGCCGAAGTGGCATCCATCGGCGGCTACGTCAAAGAGTATCAAGTCGATGTGGATCCTGATGCATTACGAACCTATGGCATCGCACTCCACGAGGTATTTGACGCAGTGCGTGGCAGCAATCTGGACGTCGGGGCACGCACCATAGAAATCAATGCGGTCGAATATGTCGTTCGAGGCCTCGGCTTTATTGAGGATCTCGACGACCTACGCAAAACCGTCATCACCCAGCGGGACAATGTGCCCATCACGCTCGATGAAATTGCTGAAATCGAATTTGGACCTGCACTTCGTCGCGGTGCACTGGACAAAGCTGGAGCGGAAGCCGTCGGGGGTGTCGTCGTCACACGCTACGGCGAAAATCCCTTGGCAGTCATCAAGCGGGTCAAAGAAAAGATAAAGGATATTTCACCCGGCCTCCCAAAGAAGACGCTCGCGGATGGAACAGTCAGCCAAGTCGAGATCGTGCCGTTCTATGATCGCACTGGTCTGATATACGAGACACTTGGCACGCTGGAAGATGCCGTGCGCCAACAGATTCTGGTCACGATCATCGTGGTCGTGCTGATGTTGCTCCACCTGCGCAGCGCAGCGCTAGTCTCCGGCGTATTACCGCTCGCGGTGCTCTTTTCATTCATCGGCATGAAGCTCTTCGGGGTCGATGCCAACGTCGTCGCCCTCTCAGGTATCGCAATCGCCATTGGCACCATCGTCGATATGGGCGTGGTGCTCATAGAGAATATACTCAAGCATCTGGATGACGCAGCGCCCGAGGAGAGCCGACTTGAAGTGGTTTACCGAGCTTGCACAGAAGTTGCCAGCGCAGTGGTCACTGCAGTCCTCACGACCGTGATCAGCTTCCTGCCCGTGTTCACAATGGAAGCAGCAGAAGGAAAACTCTTTCGTCCCTTGGCCTACACCAAGACCTTTGCCCTGATCGGCTCCATTATAGTGGCGCTCACGATCATCCCGCCTCTGGCACACTGGTTCATCGCAGGCCGCTACAAATCTCACTTAGCCAAGTTTGGCCTTTGGGGAGGCATCGGGATTATCGGCTTACTAGGGGCATTGCTCATCTCGTGGTTTCCCTGGTGGCTTGGGGCATTGATGCTCATCGCGGCAGCTTTCCACATCGCGAGCCCGAAAATTCCTGAGAAGGCACAACGGGGTGTCTTGTTTAGTTTCAACTTCGTCGTCGCAGTGTTCGTCGCTATTTGGCTGGCAGCTGATTGGAAGCCTCTTGGTCCAGAAGCGCAATGGCACAACATTGCCTTCTTCCTTCTGACAGTCGGAGGGCTCCTCGGCTTCTTTTATCTCTTCATCCGGTTCTATGCCAAAATGCTCGCGTTTATATTACGCATTAAAACCGCCTTCATCGCATTCAGTTGCCTGATTGTCGTCTTTGGTTTCACGACTTGGCTGGGATGGGGTAAGGTCTTCGGATGGATGCCGGATTCTATCCAATCCAGCAAACCTTTCGTGAGCATGGCGCATGCGGTCCCCGGCTTGGGTAAAGAATTTATGCCAGACCTCGACGAGGGCTCCTACCTACTCATGCCCACCACCATGCCACACGCTTCTATAGGTGAAGTCATGGATGTGCTGCGCAAACAGGACATGGCGATCAACGCGATTCCTGAGGTTGAGAGTGCCGTGGGTAAACTCGGGCGCGTGGAGAGTCCGCTTGACCCAGCTCCCATCTCAATGATCGAAACCATCATCTCCTACAAATCTGAGTTTATTACCGACGAAGACGGTCGCATTCTGACCTTCGCCTACGACAAATCAAAAGACAGGTTTGAGCGCGATGGAGCCGATGAGTTGATACCAGATGATAACGGAAGCCCTTTTCGCCAGTGGCGGGATCATATCGAAAGTCCAGATGACATCTGGGATGAAATTGTAAAAGCCGCCACCATCCCCGGAACAACCTCCGCTCCAAAGCTTCAACCAATCGCCGCCCGGATCGTCATGTTACAAAGCGGGATGCGGGCACCGATGGGACTCAAGGTTTACGGTCCTGATCTGGAAACACTCGAAAAGGTGGCACTCGATATCGAGGCGAACTTAAAACAGGTTCCTTCGATCAAAGCAGAAGCGGTTCTAGCCGACCGGATCGTGGGCAAGCCCTACCTGGAAATCGACATCGACCGCGATGCCATCGCTCGCTACGGCGTAAAGATCAAGATGGTGCAGGATGT
The DNA here is from genome assembly GCA_038136415.1 of Opitutales bacterium. GTDB lineage: Bacteria > Verrucomicrobiota > Verrucomicrobiia > Opitutales > Seribacteraceae > Chordibacter. Next base: position 1,513 of record JAYPZT010000050.1, on the reverse strand, counting down.
CATCGAAGTTGCCATCGGAGGGAAGCCCATCACGCAGACTGTTGAAGGGCGCGAACGGTATCCCGTCCGAGTGCGCTACATGCGTGAGCTGCGTGATACAATTGAATCTATCGAGGAGATACTGGTTGCAGCTCCCGATGGCACCCAGATCCCACTGCGTGAACTTGCTGCCATCAACTATCTACGTGGCCCACAAGTCATCAAAAGCGAAGATACTTTTCTGGTCGGCTATGTCATCTTCGACAAGCGCGACGGCTACGCCGAAGTCGAGGTCGTCGAGCAGGCCCAGGACTTTCTCCAACAGAAAATTGAAAGCGGTGAACTCAATATCCCCGCCGGAGTCAGCTACAAGTTTACCGGCAGTTACGAGAACCAAGTGCGTGCCGAAAAGAAACTCCGAGTCGTCATGCCAATCGCTCTCTTTGCGATCTGGCTGATTCTCTATTTTCAGTTCAAGCGTGTTTCGACAACACTTCTTGTCTTCTCCGGCATCCTCTTCGCTTGGTCCGGCGGCTTCATCCTTATCTGGCTCTACGGGCAGCCCTGGTTCATGGACTTTAGTCTATTCGGACACAACCTGCGCGAGCTCTTCCAGATGAGCACGATCAACCTTAGTGTAGCCGTCTGGGTGGGGTTTCTCGCACTGTTTGGTATTGCGACAGACAACGGCGTCATCGTTTGCACCTATCTACAGCAGATCTTCACCGAGAAGAACCCGAAAACTTTAGAAGAAATCCGAGCCGCCACAGTGGAAGCCGGCAACCGCCGCGTCCGCCCCGCAATGATGACCAGCGCCACCACCATACTCGCACTGCTGCCCGTGCTTACCTCAGTCGGGCGTGGATCCGATATCATGGTGCCCATGGCCATCCCATCGTTCGGCGGCATGTTGCTTGCCATCCTCACAATCTTTGTCGTGCCCGTCCTCTATTGCGGACTGGCAGAAATCACCCACCGATTCAAATCCATCACAACCCGATAGAAATATGAAAAAACTACCAGCACTCACCCTCAGTCTTCTCCTTAGTGCCGCAGGCGCATTCGCGCATAGCGACGCGTTCAAACCAGAGTTAGTCGACACCCTAATTGCTCCTTACCTAGCGATTCAGAAAGGCTTGGCAGACGATGATCTGAAAGCCGCTCAAACAGGTGCGAAACAATACCTCGAAGCCATGAACAAAGCCCCCCACGAGGCTGAGGCTCACAAAGAGACAGCCAAACTGACAGAACCAGCAAAGATGATCACAGCAGCCTTAGATATAAAAGCAGCCCGAACGGCATTCCTCAGCCTGTCACAAGAGGTGACTACACTGGTCGAGCACATCGGGACAACTCAAGACACACCCCTCTACATTGCCCACTGCCCCATGGCTTTTAATAATGAAGGCGGCAGCTGGCTTCAAGCCGACAAAACAGTATCCAATCCATACTACGGGTCCATGATGCTACGCTGCGGCAGTATTCAAAAACTGATTAGCGGAAGATAAAAAAAAGAAGTAAACGCCCGCAACAA
>JAYPZT010000049.1:4884-8197 GCA_038136415.1 Opitutales bacterium | reverse complement strand
GTGGAGAAACCGAGGGGAGTTGACATTTCAATCTCTCCAGTTCGCATGGTGATTTCTCTGTCTTCAACGGAAAAATCGATCAATTTTTCCTCATCCACCCAAAACCTAAAGTATTTCTCAGTAACTCGTAATTTAAAGTTATACCACTGATTCATTTTAAAGTAATGAGCGGTGGATGTTTCGTTTTCTGAAGCGTCAAAACCATCGATGGATGAGATCCCCACCAGTGCCCCACCCCAACCACCGACAATTAAAGTGGCATGATTTTCTCGAAATGGAAAAGTTAATGAGGCAAAGAAATCAGAACCCATTTCCTTTTTAGCCTCCCACATCAGTTCGTAATTTGCTTTGGGCAGTTCTTCCCCAACCCAATGGATCCCGGTTAAAGCAATTCCAAATTCAAGAACAACGCCGCCCTTTCCATCCAGACGAACCTCACCCCCACCCGCATAATCAGTCTTTTCCCAATTATCTAAACTTTTCCCATCAAAAAGAGTTCTTTCAGTAGTCCCTTGTTGATCTGCGTGAACTGAACAAAACAAAAAACAGCTAGCTAGAACCCAAAAGTGCGATTTGATGAAATTCCGCACAAGCTAGGCAAAGTTATATCTTAGGACGCTCAATGACTTCGACCTCATATCCCTCGGGAGCATCGACAAATGCAAAGATGGATCCGGAAGAACTTTCGGTGGGTCCGTCACTAAGCTCAACGCCAATAGAATCGAGGTGTTTTTGAAAGGCTTCCATACTTTCAACCTCAAAAGCTAGATGCATAAGATCTTCCTGAACCTGGACTGGTCCGGAACCTGGAAAGTAGGTAATTTCTATTTCTTCTTCACTGTTTGGAACAGAGAGAAAGGCTAATTTAGAACCCCGAGGTGATTCATGCCTTCGGGTAACCTGTAAACCAAATACTTTTTGATAGAATTCAAGTGTGGCTTCCAAATCATTGACCCGCATTCGGGTATGCAGAAATTTTTTTACTACTTCAGCCACCCGCGTCCAAGAAAGAGGAAATTAATTAAAGGCAAAAGTTACTTTGAAAACTTTTGCTTCTGCACAGGCATTAAGAACACTGATTGCAGACTGATGCTCGGCAATTCCTGAAGAGGCAATTTCAACTTTGAGTTCGGCCTCTTCTTTGGATCTCGCACCACTGCTGATGAGTTGATCACGCATGGATTTTTGAGTTTTTAAATTTCCAACTAAATCCGGCATCTCCAAATCAATACCATCTTCAATCAATGAGCCGTTCATGTAGACTTCGCCATCGTCTCCAATACGTACTTTCAGCATCTCCATAGGAGTAACATCGCTACTGGAAGCTTTACCAGGCAGTTGGATGGATAATTCAGCCTCAGGCTGTTTAATCATGGTCGTAACCATGAAATAAATGAGCAGAAGGAAAGTAACATCGATCATAGGAGTGAGATCGACTTCATCGACATCATCCAAAATCTTTTTAAAGGTGTCCATTCAACCAATTAACTCTTTTAGTTGCCGCTTTTGAAAGTAGCGAAAATTACATCTGCCTGACCACCATTACCAATTTCTTTCAATGCGTCCTGTACCACGGAATGAGTTACCTGTGGATGTACCCGCAAGAAAACTTTCCACTCAGGATTCCTTTTCACCGCAGATGAGATCTGTGAAATATCAATTTCCTGCTCACCCCAATAGAATCGTTGGCCTGCAGGGGTTTCATCAATACTGATAATTGTACGAGATGGTGGCTCTTCTTTAACGGATGAATTACCTGCAATAGGTAATCCAGACAACTCAATGTATTGCTCTGATAATCTTTGGGCAACGACCATGAAAAATACGATCAACAGAAAGACCACATCAATCATTGGAGTCAGATCAGGTGACTCATTTGTATCTGGAACCGAAAACTTAGCCATCTTTCAATTTATGATGGATAATGATAAATTCTTAATACCTTTTAAGCAGATTCTGGTGCAGCTTCTTCGTATCCACCTTCCTCGTAATACTCTTCACCACCTTCACCTTCTTCCGAGAAGCCACCTCGAGCAGCCCGTACCAAAGTAAAAACCATGGATCCAGTAACTTGGTTAACTTCGGCAACAATATTACCAAATTTCGTCTTAAAGAGGAAGTAGGCAACCAAGCAAGGAATCGCCACAACCAGACCAGCAGCGGTTGTCCATAAGGCACTACCAATATTACCGGCCATTTGCTTGCTTGCCTCGCCACCCATTCCCTGAGATGTCAAAACGGCAAATGCACCAATCATACCAACAACCGTACCAAGAAGACCAATCATTGGAGCAATGGACCCAACTGTATTGAGCATGTTGATCCAAGTGAAAGGCTTCGCCAGTTCCAAGCCAGAATTTTCGTCCAAGCCTTTCTCAATAGACTCGATATCCAACTCATCATCCTGAATTCTTTCAAGCCCTCCTTTAAGAATGGAACAGACGGGTAATTTATACTGGTCGCAAAGAGCTTTAGCACCCTCGATGTTAAGGTTTTGGATTTCCTGCATAATAGGCTCAACCACATCGTCTTTAATGAAACTTTTCCTTCTTACAGCGATGCTGTTAAAAATAATCAGGGTGATTCCGGCAAGGATAAGAATTAAGAAAACAATGAAAAATGTGGGCCCTAAGTTGTTCCATGCCTGTGCAAATAAGTTGGTGTCCTGTGCCATAGCTTGACTGACGAACATCCCCGGGGAGAGACATAAATAGATTAAGAGGAAGATTGAGGGTATACGAAGCTTACCAATTTTCATAATTTTAAGAATTTACTGAGTATGTAAGAAAAGTAACAAACAGGGAGTTGGTCAATGAGCTTTTATTTACGATTCTGCAAGAGCCGCCAACCTTGCCTGACTCTTTTTCTCCCATTTGGTTTCTTTAAAGAAGACCACTACCTGATTATAAACATTACGAGCGGCTTCATTGAGCTCCAATTTTTCATATGCATCTGCAGCCATCATTAAAGACTCAGGCAACCAATCCAATCCAATCCTCGCATTCACAATTCCTTCAGTCACCTCAAGTACGGACTGGCGATAATATTCAGATGCTTTGGCATCATCACCGGCATCCTCAAAGCGACGGGCGTACTGGATACGAACGAGGGAACGGATTAATTTATACAGAGAAAATTCGTTACTTTGGCGATCTGGGGGATCTTCATCCAATTTCTTCAATCCCTGAACTGCGGAATTGAACATTTTACCAGCTGCGACCCCATAGCGCTTATCCTTTTTGGCTGCAGGTGCATACATCTCATAGAGTTTAATGTAACAATATATTGGCCAGATTTCTAAAATCTTACTGTA
>JAYPZT010000049.1:2994-4784 GCA_038136415.1 Opitutales bacterium | reverse complement strand
ATTCAAATTTTCCGATGTTTTGACGATCAAGATTCCTGAGTTCCAGCTCAAGCCTTCCTCCAGTCTGAGTTTTGGCAAAAACAATTCCCTTTTGAGGATCAACGCCCAACAATTCCATAGGCTTAACCGCAAGCCCTGAGGTGTAATGAACCTTGACTGGTATGGGACCAGCAAATTTCCGAAAATAATCCTCCGCCAGTAAAGCAGGAAATACACAAATTTGAGCAATAAAGAAAACTGAGAATATTTTACTAATCATCATTTAAGAAATTTTCTTTGCCAATCTGTGTATTGTTTTTCGATCATAGAGACCTGCTCCGCCTGGCCAGCCTGTTCATAACAACGGATAGCTTGCTCAAAAGATTTAGGAGCCCACTTCAATGCACTTGGGAAATTCAGTGTAGTTTCCAAAAATAAAAAAGCAGCACCCGCATAATCTCTTTGTGCTTTCATACACTCCCCCATCATAAAGGCAGATTCTGCACGCATTTCCAAGGATGCCTCCGTATCACCTCTCACCTCCTCAAATGAGCTTCTTGCCCGTGAATAGGTTTCCGCATCCTTATTGGACTCTGCCACTTCAAACCAAGCATGACCTCTCCTCATTCTGGCATCATTGGCATTCTCATGCCAGGAAGAGTTGGTCAAAGCTGCGTCAAAATTATTAGCAGCGTCTAAGTACTCTCTCTCTTTTTCCTTAGCTTTTCCAATGAGATAATGTGCATCAAATAAAAAGTCTCCTCCAGAATCACCGTATAGTTGTATCAATCTCTCCATTGCCGTGACCGCGTCAGAAAGAGAATTCTGAGCAATCATCTTTTCCGCCATCCAAACTAAGACACCGGCACTAGCAGCAGGAAAATCATTGCTCTGTGGATTGTAATCATCTCCTACTCTCGATCCTACCCGATCAAGATTCGCTCTCATTCTAAGTTCCAAGGTTTTTTGGCCGGAACTGATCGCATCATTCAGGAGACTCGCAAATGCTTTTTGAGGGGCCAACTCCTTAGGGAAATTGTCGTTTAATTCTTTGTATTTTTTGAGGTAACCTTGAAATTTGGCCGCGTAATCAGGGTTAACAAATATGGCACCCCTGTATTTTACCACATCTGAATAAATCTTGGGATCCATCGCTTTGTAATTCGTACTTAAGAAAGCCAAAAGCTTGGATCGATCTGATAAGATTTCTTCGACAGTACCTGAAATCTCCTCCTCTATACCCTTGCGATTCCTGAAAGTAAATGCGATCGGTTCCGCAGGATTTTCCAATTTGGTTAAAAGATCTAAGGTAAGACCAAATAGGTCACTGTATTCTTTGTATTTATCACAATACTTGGTTAAAATACCGTCTACTCCAGAACTGCTTGGGTCGTTGCCGAATTTTTTGATGTCCTCGAAATATAAACTTAACATCTTGGAAGGCTTGCCCTGCTTCTCCAAAGCAAATCCAATTTTCTCCGTTGCCCGAGAAATTTGAACACCTTCCATACTTCCAAATTTTTCCACATAATTTTCAAACAAATCCTGAAGGTTTTTGTAGGCAGATTGCTCGGCAAGGTCATAGAGCTCATCAATATCAAGAGATTTGTCCTCGTCTAAATCGAAATCTTCAAAAGAAGGTGCTCCAGGAAACGAGGAGGAAATTGCGGCGTATTCTTCCTTGGAAATAGCTTCAGATTTGTCCTTATCAAAAGAAAAGAAAAAATTTACAAATCCCTCAGGGTTTTCGGCTACACGCTCAAGCAATCCCCCTTCATTAAAAGTAGAGTCTGAAATTAAGCCAATTGCAC
>JAYPZT010000049.1:0-2894 GCA_038136415.1 Opitutales bacterium | reverse complement strand
CGCTCAAGCAATCCCCCTTCATTAAAAGTAGAGTCTGAAATTAAGCCAATTGCACTACTCTTCTCACGTACCATCGAGTAATTATTTTGAGCTTCCGAAATTTGTTCGAAAGTTGGCTGGCTATCAGGATCAACATCACTTGTGGCAAGATCGCCAAGTCCAAGGTAAACCTCTGCAACCATTTTATCATCGGGATAAAGAGCCACATATTGCTTGTACAGTCTAATCGCGTTGGCGTTATCTTCCGAGCCCTGGTAAGCAACCGCCAAGCGGAATAAGGCTTGCTTGGTGTATTCTTCGTCAGGAGAGTGTCTTGTATTACCACCTCCACTAAAGGGTTCAGTAAGTTTCTCGCCACCCGTGGAAATAACCCGACCTGCTCCCAACTTGGTTGAAATTTTCCATTGAGATCCATTTGACCACAGAAAGTAGCCATTTCCATTGGAATAAGCCGGTAGATCATTGAACTTGGCGGCAACAGGCTTACCCTCTTTCTGCTCATAAATAGGAAGAAACACACCATTTGGATCAGGTGCATCCTCTGGATTTACAGCTTCAGGCTTAGCGGGTTCAAGAGCAGGTTCACTGGCAACCTCAGGAATCTCTTCAATTACTTCCTTGGACAGTTCTTCTTCTTGAACATCTGCAGTTTGAATTTCTTCTTCATCTCCTCCACAGCTGGACAGGAAAAATAGAATCGCTACAAAAGGAACAACCAGGCTTAAATCTTTCAAAGGTTTGATAAAAATACTTGGCATAATTTCCTAATTGCTCCCGAGTGCTTCCTGATCAAGAGGTAACCCCTCGATGCTTACTCCGACAACGGCTCCCAGGAGTGGTTTAGCCTCATTAAAGTTGCCAGTGGCAAGTAAAGCCAACCCGCTCATGTAGCTCGCAATGCCCATGGCTTTTGTACCCTTAAGTTCGGGTTTATTAACAAAACCTGCAGATGGATTCATCGTTCCATTTTCAAAACCTGCAAACTTTTTCAATAGACCGTCAAACTGGCGGCGTTTGAAAAACTCGGCACCCATCATCGCAATGAATTCGCGGGCGTATTTGTGATCGGGCATTAAGTTTACGAAATCATCACAAAGCTGAAAAAATCTTTCATAATATTCCTCTGCAGTTTGCTTCGCTTGGGATGCCCTTTCTTTATCGACTGTGGCAAGAGATGTTTGAAGTTCCTCCACAACATCCAGTTGGTTCTGTGCTTCTTTGCGATATGCGTTGGCCATAATGAATGTAACATCCGGACGAAACTTAAGGAGCTCAGTATTGGCAAGGTATTCTTCCCCTAGCTCAATTGATTTCTCCCGGAATTTAACGGTGTTAGCGGACGCGAAAGCGGCATAGAGGAAATTTTCGACCATTTCATGTTCGGGAAAATCCTTGTACAACCAGTAAAAGCCCCAGAATGATTCCCATTCTCTTTTGGTTACCTGAAAATTATCTGCTTTTTTCCATCGTAGAACCGTGGTGAAGGAAGGAGTTTGCTTCGCTAGCTTAAGATGGCTTCTGGCACTTGTAGCCTTCATCGCCAATTCATTCTGCATATTTTTAAGGGCTGTTTTTCGACGGGGCGGAATCCGTTCACCCTGGGTAACAAGAAAGGAATCGAGTCTCTCTATCTCATTTGCGAGTCTTGCTTCGCGTGCGGTATAGTAGCTGACAATTTCCTCAGTTGTCATGGTGAGTGCATAAAGCAAAGATGCTTCAACATGTCTTGCCGCATCGGTCAGCTGACTGGCTCCCTGCATTAAATTAACATTCAGCCGAAGATCGAAACGGGCGGGAGTATCTCCTGAGAGACGAGGAAGCAGGGGAAAGACTTCATCAATCCTCTTGGTCTGCACAAACATTTCCACCATGCAGGACACTGCATAGGCGGCACGATCCTCATCCTTGGCAGCTTCAGAAAATTTTAGCAGATCGGAAAATGCATTTTCTCCCTTAGCCCAGTTTTGGGTGATGTGATAACACTGAGCTCTCCCGTGGTATAAGTTTAAGAGTTCACTCCGTTTAACGATCTTCTTCTTGTATGGCTGGTTCTCGTCCAAAAGAGTCTCAATGACTGCGGCTGCTTCTGGCCAATTTTGCAAAGCCCTCAGACAGGTCGTTCTTTGCTGCATTGCGTTGACCGCATTTTCATTTTGCGGATATTTCTCGGCAAACTTCCCAAAAGCATCAGCTGCTTTCTGCATAAAAGCCATATCTCCTGTTTTCCCAAAATTTTGCAGGTAACCAACTCCACGAACAAACCCAAACTGCTCCAAAATTTTCTCAACTTCTGGATTACCCTCACCTGCAAAGCGGATTTCCAGCTGATCCAGATAAGGGGCTGCGGATGCATAGTCACCAGCACCAATTAACTCTTGTGCCTCACTCATTACCTGGCGCATAGGCATGTCAGCCGGGTTTTGACCAAACAAAGAGCCGGCAAATGCCAGAATAAAAAGGTAACGGATCAGGGGCATGTACATTGATTAAATGTTAGATACGGGTAGTTGAATTGGATAAAAGAGGGCAGACTTCCTCCTCGCAAGCCTATTTTAACATACGGACCAACTAGCCTGAAATAGCTGAGGGGTCGTGGGCTGATATTCTTCGAAATCTCACTCTTTTTGCTAAACCAATCAATTTAGTTTGCTTGTCTCCATAATTTTCCTCTTTGCTAATCTGAGCCTTTTGAAGAATGCAAAACAAGCCAATCTTTAACTCACTTAAAATTGTATTCAAAGCAACCTTGTTGGTTGTCGTTCTTTTTTCGCACTTAGGATGCTCAGAGGTATCCAATGTTGAAAGTGCTTTCGAGAATCAAATTCTACATTTTGGACTGGGTGCGGAACCACAGCACCTCGATCCGCATCTGGCAACCAGTGTTGCGGCTCATA
>JAYPZT010000048.1:0-8198 GCA_038136415.1 Opitutales bacterium | reverse complement strand
GCTTGGTGACAGGAAGCACAGCGACCGGCAAAAATTTTCTCTCCTGATGAAATTTTTCTTTCCAATCGAAGAGCTTCTTTTTCTTCAGGACTAAGTTCAACTACTTCGACCGGGGGGTGGAGTTGAAAACTGTTTGTGGTGTGAGCCAATTGGATGGAACAAACAAAAATCAAGCATCCGAATACAAAAACAAAAACCAAAGGGGCGATCAAAAAGTTCTTCGTTGGCTGGTGTTTATTTTTTGAAAGCTCAACATGCGACTTTACGATCTCCTCATCCGAGAACTCGGAACCACCATTCAAATTATCACGATTTTGTGAATCTTCGTTCATTATTCAGCAGGGGTAAGCTCAGCAGCAGTAAACATTTGCATGGGTGCACGACCTTTGAGTGATGCACGAACGGTAGCTACCTCCTCAGCAGACACAGCAGATGCCGAATTGCCCCAATCGTTTCTTATGTATGTTAGAACATTAGCAATTTGATCATCAGTGAGAGACCCGGGAGGAATTCCAGGTGGAGCCATCACATTATTGTATTTTACTCCATTCACTTCAATCTCTCCCATTAGTCCATACATTGAAATCTTAATCAGTCTTTCCTTATCGCCCAATACCCAGTCAGATCCAGCAAGTGGGGGAAATTGCCCCGCTAATCCCTCACCGTTTGGTTGATGGCATGTAAAGCACATTCCACCACCTGCAGCAGCTTTCATATAAACTTCTTTTCCAGCATCCATCTGTTGCTGCAACCAAGTTGGGACAGCCGTAGATGCAACTGTTGTGTCAACTGCAATATCTTCCGTAACGGCATCTTCGTCTGCAGGTAATTCTACAAAAGCCACTTCCGGTAATTCATAGTCCTGCTTGAGAGATTGAAGGTAAGCCACAAGACGGTTAGCACGAAGAGATGGACGGATATAGCGGGTGCTATCTTCATCTTCTACGGAAGTAACTTCGATGTCAGTATGTACAGGCTCATTAATTTCGCCATAGAGGAAAGGACTCGGTGGGCACAAAGACGATGGAATCATGGATTGTGGTTCAAATAAGTGCTGATGAAGCCACTCATCTGAATATTCTCTTAAACCAAGGTTTGCTAGATCAGGTCCAATACGGGAATTCCCCAGAAGTACATGATCCTGAAGAACATAATCGCGCGGAACAGATGGGCGCTTCCCCCAACCCCGTTCAACATCAAATCCAGTCTCCACCCGACGAACTTGTTGAGTATGACAGGTCACACAACCTAGGGATGCATACTCCTCAGCACCCTGTTTTGCCAATCCGGCAAGTTCAACGGGGTATAGATCGGCATCAGCAGGTATGGAACCATCTTCCTCAAGAGCTTGTGGAGAAGGCACTAAATCTCCGTATTGCTTGCGAGCACCGACTACAAAAGCGAGCCATGCAATACCCAAGGTAAGGAAAATACCAATGGTAAATTTAGCTAGGTTATTCATGCACTCACCTCCTTCTTCCCTTCAGCAAGTAAACTTAAAGGATTAGGAAAGATCACTCTCCAAACATTGACCACAAAAACGAGCTGTGAAAATGCAAGAATAACAAAGGCGATCTTGGTGATAAGAAAATATGGTTGAATCGAGCCAATTACTGCCGATGACCACTCTAATGATGGTTGACCGGCAAGCACACCATGGGTAAGTCCACCTATCAGATAGGCAAGAAGGAGGAGGAGGACTCCAAATGTGGATGTCCAGAAATGGAAGGATTTTGCTGCTATTGGAATCTCACGGCCTGTAATCCTGGGCAAAGCAAAATAAACCGCACCAAATATGATCATACTGAAGAAACCGTACACTCGTTGGTTAAAGTGGAATTCGTTAATGATGGTAAACTGGGTTATTTTTGCAACTGCAGGTAAAGAAAATACCACTCCGATATAACTGGAAACTGTGTATGACAATGTACCGAAAATAACAAACCTTAGGGGTAAGCTGTTCCACACTTTACCAATGTCCAAAAAGGCAGTGGCATGGAAATTGGTGGACGCTACCGCAATGGGGAAAACCATAGCTATACTCATCACCGTACCAATTGCTGGTATCCACATAGGTACGGGCCCACCTTCGAGGTGATGAACCACAGACCAGGGAGCAAGTGCGGCAATGCACCAAAACCCAAAAACTGCCAGATAATACTTATCTATGGTTCTACCGAGGACGGCAGGAATGAGGTAATAGGCAGCACCGAGAGCAACTGGGGTAAGCCAAAGCCATATTAGACTCTGTCCATACCACATTGAGAGAACAGTTTGCAAGGTACCGCGAGCAGTATTGATTTCAAGGCCGTGCCAAGCGATGAGGAATAGTGCTGGGAACCACAAGAGAGCAGCGAGGATAAACCACTGGGGAGCAATCGTTTCCTTGATCTGGCGGGAACGATGAATAACCAAAGCAAGGAAAGTAATAATGAGATAAGAAATCAGCATGGCTGGCCAAACTTCAGTAGGCATCTCCAACATCTCATGGCCACTCATATGTCCATCCAAAATCCCGAGTAACCCAAAGGTAATGGCTAGGTTCCAAATAACACCGGCAAGTACTAAGAAGAATGAACCACGGACTTCAGCTTGCGACAAACGGGCAAGGATCCATAGGGAAACGGCAAAAATAGCATTCCCTCCCCAACCGTAAACAAAAGCATTTGCCTGTGCTACTTTGATTTTCCCGTAAGTCAAAAATTCGCAGGTTGAGAGAAAAAAAGGATCGGTTAGTTTGGCAGCTGCAAGGTAGGCAAAAAGCGCAGCAGTTAGTAACCACAAACCTGCGGAGGACAGAAAAAAAGAAAAAACAAGCTTGGCTGATCGATCGATAATTTTGTCTGGAGAATCGGTTGTCATACAAACTAGTTGCTGGAAGTTGTGTCTGCTTTGGCAGACTTTTGGTAATTTTTAATAACCTGTTTCATCGAATCTTCCAAAGTGGTGTTGGAATCAGCATGAAAATTATCAATCTGTGATTTATATAGGGTGTCCTGATCACGATGAGACTGAGCTTTTTGATGACGGATACTATCAACAGTTTCGGATACTGGAGATGGTGTATCAGGCTCAAAGATTCTCTGTGCGAGAAAAAATCCGGAAAGTAAAAGTGCCAGCACCAAAAAGGTGAAAAAGACACTGCAGCCATCAGCCCGTTGGTTACTAGGATCACTCATGATGATTTATTGATTCACGAATACGGGGATCACGAATAGGAATGATTTCAGCAACACCAGACTGAAAACTACGAATCACTGCCCATGCACAAAGACATCCGACACCAACGAGCGAGCAAATACCCCAAAGCAAATGGGTTCCAATGACAGATCTTGCTTCAAAACCAACGAATGCACCTGGTACGATTTCACGTCCAGGAATAATGTTCCAATACAAATCAAGCAAATGGAAAGCAAGAATCCAGCAAACGATAAAAATCAGTTTGGGGGCATCGACTTTACTTCTGTAAAAAAGCAGATAGAGAAATGGGAAGAAAAAGTGACCAAAAATTAAGCCCATACTAACCCAAAACCAGCCAGAGATCTCACCAGTATTTGGATCAATCTCACGAATTGTGTACCAGAAGGTTTCTTCGGGAATATTAGCACTGTAAATTAAAAAGTACTGGGAGAAACTGATGTAGGCCCAAAACACTGTGAATGCTAATGATAAACAGGCCAAATCATATTGGTGTGCTTGCTTAAATAAGCCCTTCAGTTGACCAGTAGATACGAGGTAAAGACAGATAAGAATGGTGACTGCCAAAGCGGCACGAATTCCAGAGGCAAAGAACCAAACACCATACATGGTTGAAAACCATTGGTATTCAAGACTCATAAAAAGATCAAAAGCACCAAAAGTTAAAGATAAAGCAGCTGCTGGTATTCCAATCGCGGAAACCTTGGAACCTAGTTTTGTCCATGATGGATCCCCATCCTTGTCCTGAGTAAAGGAAGCTTTCCTCAACCAATGACTGATTCCGCAAAAGATAGCAAAGTACGCAATTAGACGAAGAGTGAAGAAGTTAAGATTTAGATAGCCAGCCTTTTTTTGGTGAAGCACATCGTCACCAACAGAAATTACACTGCTTACCTCAATGGTTGGGCTTTCGGGATTGATCCAAGACCAAAGGATACCAGATTGATCTTTACCGAACCAGGCAACCAACAAAAGTGGCAAAAAGCACAAGGCAAGCCAGGGAAAAGCTGACAAGCCATGCTCCTGCTGTCGGCGTACAACTGGACTCCACTTGGAATTAAAGACCCTGAAAATCATGATCAGCATAAGCAGACCAATCGCAATGCTTAGCCAAAAGGAACATCCCCACAACCAACCAAGAAAAGGGGCCTTGTCGCCGGATTGAAGACCCTGGAAAAGACCGACCAATCCACCACCCAATCCTAGAACAGCACCAGCAATAAGTTTGGTGGATAAATTACTCTTGGCGACATTGTTAACAGACTGATCGCTCATGAACCCTGCCCTTTCTTAGGTTGAGTAGCCGAACCAACATAGTCCTGCAGTGCACGTAAGTACAAAACAATGGACCATCTCTCTTTTGGGGACAGACGGTCTTTCAACCCGAGCATGATGCCGGATGCCGAACCATTGCTAATAGCATTGTAGAGCTGTCCATCCGTCCAAGGGGCAGCAGATTCTAAATAAGTACCCGAGTTGGAAGGATCGGAGAGATTGCGGGGATTGAGTCCAAACTTCGCAGTCACCCCAGCACCATTACCGTAGTCACCATGACATACTGAACAATGAATGTCATATTTTTCCTTTCCTTCACGCAAAGTGGCAAGGTTGTAGCCAACCTCCGAAGGAACTTTTGCTAACCAGGCACCATCAGCTGATTTGCCTGTTTTAAACGCATCGGAATCGAATTTTGGTTCTACAGAAAACACATTAACAAGATCCAAGGAAGATCCGCGTAAAGCCGTGTTTTCGACAGGAAGTCTATCCGCACTTCCATCCGCAAACCTGGGGTTGTAAGTCTGGGCTTTAAATTTGGCTTGTCTGTCCATATCAGGAAAAACTTCCAATGGAGTATTTTTGGTTAGATCACCACGAAAACCCATGATGGATACTACGGTGATCACCAAAATGATAAAAGATGGAATAAAGTATCTCACCTGATCAATCTATAGGTTCACGGATTATCTGAACAGATTCACCGCCAAGGCTAGTCAGAAACTCCTGTGTTTCTTCATCATCAAAGTTTGGATCATCGACCTCAATTACGATCATAAATTTGTCATCACCGGTGCGACCAAAATCAGGATGCTCGAAAACAGGATGATTGTGACGGGGTAGACGATTAAGGAAAAACATCCCAAACAGCGTACCGAATGCAGCAAACAAAATAGTAAGCTCATAAAATACAGGAAATGGATAGATCGGGCTAAAGTATGGCTTACCACCAACAATGAGTGGATAATCGAACTCATTCATAAACCAGACAATTAACATCCCGGTAAAGAAACCAGTCACACCACCAGCTAAGGTAAAACGGGGAACCTTGGATCTCGGGTATCCCATTTGCCCATCCAATCCGTGTACAGGCATAGGGGTGAAGCATTCCCAGTTAGTGTATCCCTTCTCTTTGACTTTTCCGGCAGCACTGAACAAATCCTTAGCCGATGAAAAAGTGGCCGCAGCTGCATATTTGATGTCCATGATATCACTCATTATCAATGGTCTCCATGGGGATCAGCTTGAGGCATGACTGACTTTACCTCACACATAGGCATGAGTGGAAGAAAACGAAGGAATAAGAGGAAGAGAACTGAGAAAAATCCAAAGGTTCCAAAGAAAGTAAAAATATCAACGACGGTTGGAGAATAATATCCCCAGGATGATGGAAGGAAGTCTCTGGAAAGTGTGGTGTTTGCAATGACAAATCTTTCAAACCACATACCAACATTCACAAAAATAGAAATGATCCAAACCAAAGGGATGTTCTCTCTGATCTTTTTGAACCAGAACAATTGAGGACAGATTACATTGCAGGAAATCATGATCCAATAAGACCACCAGTAGTTGCCGAATGCACGATTGATAAATGCGAATCCCTCGTAAGAATTTGCACCATACCAAGCGATAAAGAATTCCATGGCGTAGGCATAACCAACCAAACTACCGGTCGCCAAAGTGATCATGCACATGTTTGTGATATGCTTCTGGGTGATAAGGTCGTGCAGACCATAAACCGCACGAACGGGAAGAAGCAGGGTCAACACCATGCCAAAACCTGAGAAAATCGCCCCTGCAACAAAATAAGGAGGGAAAATAGTGGTGTGCCAACCGGGTAGATTTGCCACCGCAAAGTCAAAGGAAACGATGGTGTGAACCGAAAGAACTAGTGGGGTGGAAAGGCCTGCAAGTAAAAGGTAGGCCATTTCAAAATTGCGCCAGTGATTATTTGCATTGCGCCAGCCCATCGCAAAAAAACCATAAAAGTATT
Source organism: Opitutales bacterium (assembly GCA_038136415.1). Classification (GTDB taxonomy): domain Bacteria; phylum Verrucomicrobiota; class Verrucomicrobiia; order Opitutales; family Seribacteraceae; genus Chordibacter. The sequence continues at coordinate 1,732 of JAYPZT010000048.1, read as the reverse complement.
TGCGCCATGTCTCTTTGGCACGGTCGCGAAGAACAGCCATATCAGGTATCATCCCCATGTACCAAAAGAGCACAGAAACAGTGGCATAGGTGGAAACCGCAAACACATCCCATTCGAGAGGACTACGGAATTGGGGCCAAATTGCATTGGAATTAGGGAGGGGGAACAACCACCAGGCAAACCAGACACGGCCAACATGGAAAAGAGGGAAGATTCCGGCACAGAGAACCGCAAATACGGTCATAGCTTCCGATGCACGGTTGATAGATGTCCGCCACTTTTGCTTCAATAGACATAAAACCGCCGAGATCAATGTGCCTGCATGACCTATTCCGATCCAGAAAACAAAGTTAACGATGGCCCAACCCCAGTTGACCGGGTTGTTGTTACCCCAGACACCAACACCAGTGGAAACCAGGTAAACGAGCCCCATCCCAGTAAAACTTGCGATACAAAGTGCAGTAATAAAGCACCACCACCACCAGGTAGGAGTTTTAGACTCAACGATTCCGCAAATTTTGTCAGTAACCCATTTTAGGCTACGATTATTGAGTACCAATGGCACTTCCTTCCACGGGGCAGGATCTACCTTTTTAAGGATTTCGTGCTCCTGTATATCTTTCACCTCGGACATATCTTAATGAGCTCCGTGTTCATCGCCATGATGGGAAGGATGTGCCGCATCATGGTATTCGCGTGCAGAATGAGGAGAGGAAGCAAAATCAGGCATCTTTGGGTTTGGATTCCTGACCTTGGCTAAGAAAGTGGTGCGTGGGCGGGTGTTTAGGTATCCGAGCACTGAGTAATCACGAGGATTATTCTTCAATTTACTGACTTCACTGTCAGGATCGCTAATATCACCAAAAACGATTGCGTCACTTGGACAAACCTGCTGACAGGCCGTCTTGATTGTACCATCTGGAACCTTGAGGTCCTTTATTTCCAGTTTCAGGTTTGATCCATCCTCACCAGTTTTAAATTTGGCATCTTGTTGAGCGTTGACCTTGGTACGAATCTTGGACTCCTGAATACGCTGTACGCAGTAAGTACATTTTTCCATAACCCCGCGCATACGCACGGTAACATCAGGGTTTTTGCCCATGTCGACCAAGGAATCGTTCTTATCCCCTAAAGGACCTTGATAAAGCTCGTCCGTTTTACGTTTATTCCAATCAAAGAAATTGAAACGACGAACTTTGTAAGGACAGTTGTTTGCACAATACCTCGTGCCTACACAACGATTGTAAGCCATCGCATTAAGCCCCTCTTCATCGTGAACAGTTGCATTCACAGGACAAACTGTTTCACAGGGGGCGGTTTCACAATGCATACAGGCAACGCCTTGGAAAGAAACCTGCACATCTGAAGGAATTTCCGCACCATCACGGGCGGTGGAACTGAAATAACGGTCCAAGCGGATCCAGTGCATTTCCCGTCCACGAAGGACTTGATCTTTACCTACTACAGGAATGTTATTCTCGCTCTGACAGGCGACCACACAGGCACTGCATCCAGTGCACTGGTTTAAATCAATAGTCATACCCCATTGATGAATTCCAAAAACATCTGATTTTTCGTAGGTATGATCTGGATGCTCGTAAGCAGAATTACCACGGGGGGTGGAAGTCGCCTTTTCCTGCAAAGATTTGTCTTGGTCTTTTCCCCACATTGGCGGGGAGTGAGATTCAGCCCCCATTTTGGATGCAAAGCCAGTATCAGCTGTATATTCATC
>JAYPZT010000047.1:0-8276 GCA_038136415.1 Opitutales bacterium | reverse complement strand
GTAGGACTGCCCAATGTGGGTAAAAGTACTTTATTTAATGCCCTGACCAAGACACGAAAGGCAGAGGCTGCGAACTATCCATTCTGCACCATCGACCCAAATGTGGGCGTGGTCCAGGTGCCGGATGCCCGCCTCACCCCACTGGCCGAACTGGTCAGCACCACCACCCTGATCCCCGCCGCTATTGAGATGGTGGATATTGCCGGACTGGTGGAGGGAGCGAGTAAGGGAGAGGGACTGGGAAACAAGTTCCTCGCCAATGTCCGCGAAGTGGATGCGATTGTTCATGTGGTGCGCTGCTTCGAGGATGAGGATGTGATTCATAACATGGGCCGGGTGGATCCGGTGGCGGATGCGGAGGTGATTATGACCGAACTGATTCTGGCCGATGCAGAATCCGTGGCCAGCCAGCTCCAGAAAAACCAGAAGAAGGCACGGGGGCAGGATAAGGATGCAGCAGCCAATGTTGCTCTTCTTGAAAAACTGGTGCCCCATCTGGACGAGGGCAAACCAGCCAATCTTTTACCCATGGATGAGGATGAGAGTGAGCGGCTGAAGACTTTTCATTTACTTAGCTCCAAGCCCATGCTGTATGCCTGCAACCTGAAGGAGGATGAGATTGCGGACCCCACAAGCAATGCCCGCTTCACTGCATTCCGGGAATGGGCAGCTGCCCAGCAGGATGCTGCCTGTTGTGCAATATCTGCAAAAATGGAGGAGGAATTATCCGAACTCGCGGAGGAGGAGGCCAAGGAATATCTGGAAGCGATGGGCGTGGCGGATTCCGGAGTAACCTCCCTGATTCAGGCAACCTATGATTTACTGGGACTGGCCAGTTTCCTAACCGCAGGGGAAAAGGAAGCACGGGCATGGACCTTCCGCAAGGGAATGACTGCCCCGCAATGTGCCGGGGTGATTCATACCGATTTTGAGAAGAAGTTCATTAAGGCAGAGGTGGTCTCCTACGCCGATCTGATCGCTGCGGGGAGCATGGCGGCGGCGAGGGATGCAGGGAAATTAAGACTGGAAGGGAAAGAGTATATTTTCGCCGATGGGGATGTGGTCCTCTTCAAATGTAATGCTTAAAAGCTTCCTCTTCAGGTTGCCTGCCCCCTGCTCTTTGATATCCTGAATTATTTGATGATTCGCAAATTCCAGCCCAGCACCTTGTCCTGGTTTTTAGCCTCCCTGGCAGCTCTCTTCTTCGCATCCTGCGGGGAGGATGCCGAGGTGCGTTCCTACTCTGCCCCCAATCATTATGAGGGCCCGGTGGTGGCATGGAAATTACCGGAGGGATGGGGAGAAAATCCAGGCATGGGTGGAATGATGGCCGGTTCTTTTCATATCAAGACCGAAGAGGGACCACGGGGAAGAATTGGGGTGATGCCTTTCCGTGAATCCGTGCAGACCACCAACATCGTCAACATGTTTGCCCGGGAACTGGGACATCCAGACTACAATTCATCCAGTGTACAGCCTTTGATCGAACAAAAGAAACTGGGAGACCGAACTTTTGAACTCATCCAGCTGGAGGATAAAACTGGAGAAGCAAATCCTCCCCGTGCCGCTCTACTCGCTTTGTACAAGCAGGATGGACAGACCTGGCTGTTCCCTTTCATTGCCGACCGTGAATTGATCAACCAGCAATTTGAATCTTTTTGTAGCTTTTTGGAATCCACCACCCTGCGGGCAGGGAAAGCACCCGTCCGTGCCGTGGCTCCAGCGGTGCCTGCCCCATCTGTCCCCTCCGGTGGTGGGCACCAACCAACCTGGGAAGCACCCGAGCATTGGGAACGCAAACCTTCCACTCAAATGCGGATCGGAAATTACGCGGTGACCAATGATGCCGGAGAGTCCCTTGATTTTTCCATCACCAGTTTCCCGGGCCAGGTTGGGGGGATTCTCGCCAATGTTAACCGTTGGCTCGGTCAGGTGGGAATGGAAGGGACCGATGAGGAAGGATTATCGAAATATTTAAGCGACCGGACCATTGATGAAAAGCCGGCAAAATTAGTGATCGCAGAATCTGACGAGCAGGCATTATACGCTGCGATTTTGTTTCACGAAGGAAGGTCCTGGTTTCTCAAACTGATGGGGGATGTGAGCCTTGCTCAATCGGAAAAGGATAATTTCCTCAGCCTGATTGATTCATTTTGCCTGGGAGATCATTGATTTAGTTTTCAACCATGTCTGAAAAAAAGAAAAGTTCATCCTCTCTCGGTCAAAGAAGAAAGACCTTCTCCTGGTTAATCCCGCTGGCTGATCTTCGGCTTACGCTTACTTTGCTCAGTCTTTCGATGGTTCTTGTATTTGTGGCCACTTTGGAACAGGTACGCATAGGTATCCGGGGGGCACAGGCAGAATTTTTCGAATCGATGTATGGGATCTGGCACTATCCGGAACAGTTCTGGGGAGGAGAGTTTCTCAACCCATTACCCATACCTATCCCTGGAGGATATTTACTGGGTGGCTTGCTCATTCTTAATTTGATCGCCGCTTTTGTTACCCGTTTTCAATGGACGGGAAAAAAGATGGGGATCCAATTCATCCACCTGGGAATTATCATGCTCTTAATTGGACAGCTCGCCACTCAGGCGATGCAGGAGGAGTCCCGTATGCAAATCAATAAAGGGGAATCCAAAAATTACCTCGAGAGATTTCATGGTGTGGAGCTCGCCTTTATTGATGTGACCAACCCGGATACCGAGCAGGTGGTTGCCCTGCCACAGGAATTACTCGAGCAGGGAGGTATTCATTACTCCAAAGATCTTCCTTTCAAAGTAAAGGTGCTGGAATTTGGCCCCAACTGTGAATTCAATGCCCTGCCCCCAGCCAAGAAAACAACCGGACCGGCTGCCTCCGTAAATCGTGGGGTAATTCAGGCAACCAATTTGGAAATCCGTCCGAAACCGGAGGATTTCAGCAGCGAGGGAATGAATTTCGGATATGTGGTCTTTGAGGTATTGGATGGAGCGGACAGTATGGGCACCTGGGCAGCAATTTCCCACCCGGCAGGTAATCACTGGTGGGCACAGATTAACCCAAAGATGGGTGATCTTGCCTTCCAGCCAATCCGCAAACAGGGAAGACTCTGGGGAGTGACCTTAAGACCGGAAAGAGAATACCTGCCCTACTCCATTGAATTGCTTGGGATCGCCAATGAATTTTATCAGGGCACGGATATTCCCTTTAATTTTGAAAGCGAGATTGTCTTGAAAATGGAAGAGGAACAGTCACGGCGTGCCTTGGTCTACATGAACACACCCCTCCGCCATGCGGGAAAAACTTTTTACCAGTATCAGATGAATAAGGCGGCAGATTACACCGTTTTCCAGGTGGTGCGCAACCCAAGCTGGCTGGTCCCTTATATCGCCTGTATTCTTGTTTCCATCGGATTGCTCTGGCAGTTCAGCTTCCACCTTGCCCGTTTTCTCAATAAAAATGCGGCAGCAAATAAATCCCTGGCATGAAAGAAAAGAGGAAATCAATGCGGGTAAAAATTCTTAGCTTCGTGCTGATTCTATCCGGGGTTTATTTCGTATTTTTTCCGAACCAGTACACCCCCCTTTCCCTGTTTGATTTTTTCAAGAGTGAAAAAGTCTCCACTGAGGAAGAGATTAATTTGGACTCCTTCTCCCGTATCCCTGTCTTGCGGGGTGGCCGGGTAAAACCAATCGACAGTGTTGCCCGCAATACTCTCCTGGTATTACGCAGTAAACGTACCGCATTGGATGAAAGTGGCGTGAAAGTACCTGCGGTTAAATGGCTGGCTGATGTACTCTTTAAGCCTGAGCAGGCGGACAAACTGAAAACCTTCCTCATCGATCATGACCAGGTCCTTGGGGTAATTGGTAAAAAGCTGGTTAGTGATGGAAAATATTTTTCCTACCAGGATCTTGAACCATTTGTGGAAGAGATCGAAAAAAGTGCACAGGATGCCGGAAAGATCGAGCGGGAGTACCGCACTCCCTACCACCAAAACATTATCGAATTGTACCATGGTTTGGTCTTGTACCGGAACCTGAAGACCACCCTTACGCCCCCTCCCCATGCCCCATCCTCTGCGGTGCATGATCACAGCAAACTCGAGCCCTTATTCTTCAACGAGGAGAAGGATAAATCCCAGGCGGATGAATACCGCAGGTTCAGGGAAATCACCGCAGAGATTGCGGCCAATCCAGAAGGAATCAAAATGGGCAACAGTGAAGTGCTTGGTCCGCTGATGTATTTCATCGATTACTATGCCCGCTTCAATTTATTTGCCGAATTCTTCCCCCTGCCCCCGGAACCTGGCGAGCAGGGTGGAAAATGGAGAAAGATTGGAGAATCTTTGGTGGGCAGCGAGCCTCTGGATTCCAAACAAAAAGCAGAGATTGATCCGGCCCGTTTTATTTCCACAGTGCAGAAACTGGTCGCCTCAACGGATGAGGAGTTACCCGGAAAAATTACCAGTATCCGTCAGAACCTAAAAATGGATCCAACCGCACTTTTTGCCGCCCAGTATGCTGAAGCGATCAAAATCAGGCAGGGAGTGGACCCGATCATCGAACATTACGAAAAATTAAAGAAAGCATACCAGGCGGATGATGCCTTATCCTTTAACCAGACTGTTTCTGATATTCGTTCCTTGATCAATGAGCGGGCGGAAGCGGATGTTGCCACCATAACCTTTGAAAAAACCTACAACGGATATGAGCCTTTTTACCGCAGTTCCATTGGGTACTTCTGGATCTTTCTGATTGCCTGTGCCTCCTGGCTGGTTTCGGTGTATAAAAAATCTGAGAGCGGACCAAGCCAGCTATCTTCCTCTCTCCTGAACTCGGCTTATTTACTAACCGGACTGGTGCTGATTGCCCATACCTTTGGACTGGCTGGCAGAATGTACATTGAGGGGAGACCTCCGGTTACGAATCTTTACTCCTCTGCCCTTTTCATCAGCTGGGGAGCGGTGCTTCTTTGTTTTCTGACCGAGAAATTTCTTCGACTGGGAATTGCTTCCGCGATGGGATCCCTGATTGGTTTTGGCGGCTTGGTGGTTGCCCACAATCTCAGCATTGATTCTTCCCTCAATCCATCCGGTGACACCATGGAAATGATGCGTGCGGTACTGGATTCCAATTTCTGGCTGGCCACTCATGTGGTCACCATCACCATTGGATACTCCACCACCTTCCTCGCTGGATTCCTTGGGATAGCCTATGTTTTCTCCATGCTATTCAGAACTGTGGTTAAATCATCCAGTAAGGGAAAGGATCTCGACCGTACCCTGGTATCGATGATTTTTGGAATCACCTGCTTCTCACTGTTTTTTAGTCTGGTGGGCACGGTGCTTGGTGGAATCTGGGCGGATCAATCCTGGGGGAGATTCTGGGGTTGGGATGCCAAGGAAAATGGTGCCCTGCTCATTGTGATTTGGAATGCAATTATTTTGCATGCCCGCTGGGCGGGGATTGCCAAGGTTCGTGGATTATCCGCTCTGGCTATTTTTGGAAATGTGGTGACTGCATGGTCCTGGTTTGGCACCAACATGCTGGGAGTGGGCTTACATTCCTATGGGTTTATGGATAAAGCCTTTGTCCCACTGATGGCATTCATCGGATCACAGGTGGCCATCATTGCCCTTGCCTACTTGCCCGCTCTCCTTTCCTTGTTTTTACGAAAGAACGAGCTGCCAGCCTAACTGCTTCCTACCGATCAAACCCTAAGCGTCTGGCTTTTCTGTCTGCGGATTTCCAGTGCTTGTCCCAAAGATCATAAAGTTCATCACATTTTTTGAGGTAATCTGCTTTTTGTTGATCCGTAATTTTTCCATCCTCATGGGATGAAACAACCAGTTCCCTGAGTGTAATATCTTTTCGGGGATGCAACACCGCACGGGGTTGATTCTCCCGAATCATTAAGAACTTATTTTTCTCATAGTTCTCCAATAACTCCTCCCGGGCAATTCGGAGAAATACTTCGATTCTGGATCCGAAATTATTCTCATAGGTGCGCAGTTCCTCAAACTCATCTTGCGACTCAAAGATATTTACCTTTTTCCATGACTGACAGCTCATCAGAAATGAGCAGATTGACAGAAGGAGAAGGGATAAAAATTTCACGAAACTAAATTCAGGCAGGATGAGGATCTAGTCATATTCAAAAGACCGAACTGTTTTCTGATAAATTATTCAGAGATTCGGGGTCTGGGAGTACGGTCAATTTTGGAGCGGATAATTTTTAAGACTTCTTCGATGGGTTGACCAAATGCACAAGGGAAAGGAACCGGCTGATCTGGAAGTTTTCTCGCCTCCAGGGCATGTTTTTTTAATACAACCGTGAGTAATTTTTTTCCGGCAAATTCATCGATTTTAAAATCATCAATTTCATGATGTTCAATCCTTTGGTTCTGAAACCATCCACGAAGGGAATATCCGCGGTGATCGATCTTCAAGCGTGACCATTCAAAGATTTGATCCAGTAAACTAAGCAGGGTCATCAGTCCCATAAAAATTGTACCGACCCAGCTGAATACCGGACCAAACCGTGTAACCACCGCAAAAAAGCCTGTGACTACCAGTAAAAACAAAGTGAAACAAGCCTGCCTCCACCAGATTGGCTTGATCACCATGATATTCTGACTGGAATGCTTCCTCATCACCAGATCCTACGGAAGCACGAAGAAGGAAATTAAAGCGGACGCAAGGTAGGGAACAAAATGGTATCCCGAATATTGGCTGCTTTGGTCAGGAAAATCACCAGACGGTCAATCCCCATACCCATACCACCGGCTGGGGGCATACCATGTTCGAGTGCCAGGAGAAAATCATCATCCAGTTCCTGAGTCTCTTCTCCCACCTGCCGGAGGAATGCATCCCGCTGAACTGCCGGATCATTTTGTTCGGAGTAAGCCGGAGCGATTTCCTGCCCATTAATGCAAAATTCAAAAACATCAATGGTGGTTGGATCATTCTGAGTGATCTTGGCCAAGGGGCAAAGTTCTCTTGGTATATGAGTAACAAATGTGGGCTGAACCAGGGTATGCTCGATCACTTTCTCGAAGACATCATTGGTCACTTCAAAATCCTCCAGCTCAGGATCAACCTCAATACCCATCTCCTTGGTCTTTTGTAATTTCTCAGACTTGGGTAGTTCAAACCAGTCATCCCTACCCACGGCTCCAATAATTAAATCTTTGTATTTTGCTTCCCGCCATTCACCGGAAAGATCGATCACATCACCTTCGGGCCGCTCCACCTGCAAGGAGCCAAGCGCACGCTCCGCAACCTGTTGAATGAGGGAGCGGGTAAGTTCCATCATCCCCCGGTAATCAGAATATGCCTGATAGGCTTCAAGCATAGTAAACTCAGGATTGTGGCGACGGGAAAGTCCCTCATTACGGAAAACGCGACCCACTTCAAAAACCCGGTCAAATCCACCCACCAGCATGCGCTTGAGATGAAGCTCCAGAGCGATCCGCATATTGAAATCGCAATCCAGGGCATTGAAATGGGTACGGAATGGACGGGCGGCTGCACCTCCGGAAACCGACTGGAGCATGGGAGTTTCCACCTCGATAAAATCACGGGACCACATGAACTCACGGATTTCCCTGATTATTCGGCTACGGGTCTGAAAGCGCTGGCGGGATTCATCATTGACCACCAGGTCGAGGTAGCGCTGACGATAGATCTGGTCGTTGTCACTCAGGCCATGCCATTTTTCCGGTAATGGACGAAGGGCTTTGGAGACAAGACGATACTCTTTTGCCCGTACAGTTACCTCCCCTGTCTTGGTCCGGAAAAGCGGACCACGCACTCCGATAAAATCTCCAAGATCAAGTTTTTTGAAAGCCGCATACTCATCATCGCCAATTTCATCCCGGCGCACATAGGCCTGAATTTTGCCCTCGCGATCGAGCAATTTAAGAAAGGCTGCTTTTCCCATCAAACGGAAAGCCACAATTCTTCCGGCTACTGAGACCTCAGGTCCTAGTTCCTCGTTTTCGGGTAGCAAACCAACTGCCTGCGATGAAACATGGGTCTGCTCCCAGTTTGAGGCAAATGGATCGTTTCCGGCTTGCCGCAAACCGTCCAGCTTTGCTTGGCGCACCGCTACCTGATCACTGCCATCCAATGGGGTTGATGAGTTGTTCTGTTCAGTCATGACAAAAGAGAAGAAAATGCCTCATCTGAGCGGGTAAGACAACGGAAATTCTCCGTCAACAATTCACTCGGATCTTACCTTAGTACTTTGGCAAGGACGGGTCGGAATCCAAGGTTTCTAAAACGATGGTT
>JAYPZT010000046.1:0-8359 GCA_038136415.1 Opitutales bacterium | reverse complement strand
GAACACCTTCTCTTTTGCCCGGCTAATCGCAACATACAAAAGCTCCCGACTAAGAAGCTGCGAATCTTCCGGTGGTAAAACAACTGCAACTTTGGTGAATTCAGACCCTTGGCTCCGATGAATGGTGCTGGCGTATCCGATCTTATGTTGAGGCAATCTGGAGAGAGCTATTTCACGATATCCATCTTCTCCTGCGAAGTATGCTTTCTGCCCAAGGATGACACCATCATCTCCATTATGTAGCCCGAGGGCATAATCATTTGAATGAATCACCAGTGGTTTACTGATCGTATCACTTTGGGAGAATTGACCATCTGCCCGAAGGTTCCAGTTAGACACCCCGTAGCGGCCTTCATTATTGGCACAAAGAACACGAAATCTACCAAGCATTGGAAGAGCAAGTTCTGGAGCAGATGTATTTGATAATTCGCTAAATTCATCCCGCAGTAATAAATCCAACTGAGGATCCTCAGGGTCCTGCACCCAGGCAATAGAATCTGCATCCGAATGAAGGATAGAGACTGCATCATCTGCCCGCCCATCTTTGATCGCGTCACATAGTTCATTAATCTTGGCGGTGGAGGATTTATCACTTCGCCGGTGCACCTTGCTTAAGTGAACCAATGAATTGGAAAAAAGATGATTCTCCTGCGATCGTTTTGCAGACTCTGAAAAGATTTCCTCCTCACCCATATCCTCCTCTGGAAATTCATTCCTTTGGTAAGATTGAATCAACCCGTTAAACACCGCCCCACCCTGCACAGGTGCCAATTGATCTGCATCGCCGATCAGAACAAGCTTGGTATCTTCCCGCAAGGCTTGGCATAGCTTTGCCATTAAGGGGAGATCAATCATGGATGCTTCGTCCACCACCACCAAATCATATGGCAGGGTATTCTTTTCATTTCTTTGAAAATCAACGGATCCAATCCGAGGCCCAAGGAGCCGGTGTAGAGTAGTCGCTTTGGATGAATCCAAGATTTTCTGCCGGACAGAATCAGGCACTTCGATCAATTCCAGTGCCTGCAACACCGATTCCCGCATACGAAATGCGGCCTTTCCTGTGGGGGCGGCCAATGCAATCATCTTATCGGGGTGCTCCATACAGTATGCGGCAAGCATGGCTACAATCGTACGGGTCTTACCGGTACCAGGACCACCCGTTAACAAAACAAGATCCCGGCGAAGAACTGCATCAACGGCATGTGCCTGCTGTTCATCGACCATTGGTAAAAGGGATGCTTTGATAAACTGCTCAGCATCGGTGCTGATTTGAACAGATTCCCGGCTACATCTTTGACTCAGAGCATATGCCACAGATTTTTCATACTCATAAAACCTGCGGAAATACAGTTTCCCCGTACTGGTGTAAACAAGGGGAAGGTTTGCCTCTTCGTTCCCAATTGCAGGAAGTTTCTTCCATTCCCCAAAATTTCCATCCAGATCTTCTGCGGCTAGATGGCTACTCCCGGCAGCTACTTTTTCAGTGAGTATGCGAGTGATTTGAGCAAGTAATTTACCCTCTTCCCCACCAACTCTTCTTTCAAAAAAAGAGGATACCACCGTGGCCAAGGCCTCCGTTTCTAATTCGTTGCTTCTTTCTGCTGTGGTATTCATGAAGCGGAAATAAGAAAATTCTCCAAGGTTTGCACAGTCTCAAGATCAGGCAGGTCATAGAATATCCCCCGATCTGATCCTGTTTTCATTCCTCTAACAAAGAGGTAATAAACTCCCCCAAAGTGCCGGTCATAACTGTAATCCCTCAACCTACTTTGGAGGAAACGATGCAAGGCAACGGTGTAGAGATGATACTGTAAAACATAATGATGGGTGAACATTTCTTTCTCCACCTCCATCTCACCAAATCCGTCCGCAAATCCGCCCAATTTATTTGATTTCCAATCCAGCAGGTAATACTTGCCATCCTTGTGAAATGTGAGGTCGATTAAGCCCTTCAGGTATCCCTCCCCTTCTATCCTTTGGCAATCATCCTTACTGATACGAGCAAGGTATTTTTTAAGTTTCGAATGATCTGGAACAAGCCTGGCCAGATCCGGCAAAAAGCCAGAGGAAATCGGAAAGTGAAACTCCATCTCCTCTAAACATTCATTCTTTTTTAGGTCGCTCAGACAGAATCCATTGCCCAATTCCGTACCCATCACCTCGGATACCATATTGGAAATGACCGGTGTCCATTTCTTCTGATCGAATTGATGATCCCTGAGCTTTTGTGAAATTAATTTCTCCCAGTTTGTAGAGTCGGAAAAATCAAGATGCTCAAATACATCATGCATAAAGTTTCCGGCATTTGCACCGGCGGGGAATTTAAAGATGGGCGTCTTCTCCCCCACGACAGAGTCTGTGTGTTGCCCCGGCTCTGTGTCCACACTGTCCAGATCCCTACCATCAAAACCAACCTGTTTGGATAGCCCACTAAAAGACTCAACGAGTTTACCCCCAGTAATCTCGCAATGGGCGTTCCATTGCTGTGACTGAAGATCTATCGATTCGCTATCTTCACTATCCAGAGTTGCCACTCCCCCGCCCTCTGGTTGACCAGCAGTAAAGGTAAGATATTCTGCATGACCACCCAGGCGCTCCACCCACGCGGTGGATGCTTCTGCCAGGGAATTTCCCTTGGCACCTGCATCCACTGGCTGCTTTTTCCAGGACCTCATCAATCTAACCTGGGCCGGCACTCTGGCATTACTCGAGATTTTGACCGGGGCATGGTAGAGGTAACACCTCGAAGCTGATCGTGTAAGAGCCACATACAACACCCGGGCATCTTCCTGTTCCTCTTCCTCTTTGCTTTGAGCTATGGCCTCTTCATCAGCAGTCTTTTTTAAGTCTACCACCAATTTCCCGTCTTTCCTGTGGTATTTAAAATCATCCCGGTTTGCACCGGAAAGAAAAGATAGTCCCGGAAGGAAAACGATAGGGTATTCCAATCCTTTTGATTTATGAACTGTTAAGATCCGAATAGATTCTGACTGCGATTCCAACCGTAACTGATGCTCATCATCCGAGCTGTCTTTTTGTTCCATTCTGGCCCGAAACCAGACCAGCAAAGAGGAGGGCGAAAGTGGATTTTGGGTAGTTGCACGATGGAGCACTTCGGTAAGGTGCAAAAAATTGGTCACTCTTCTTTCCCCGTCTGGTCTGCGTAGATTTTTCGGGATAGCCCGGGTTTTTCTAAACAGTTCGTGAAGGGCAACATAGATGCCACTCTTTCTCCAAGCTTCATTACACTCCCTAAATACTCCAACCCACCTATCCCATGCCTCTGGATTATCCTGCCAATGCTGAAAGTCGGAACTGGTCATACCCAGCAACCCAGTGGCGAGGGCACGCCTAATCACACGCTCATTCCTGGAATGGAAAAGACCTTCCATTACCCAAAGAATTTCCCTGGCTTCCACAGATTCAAAAAGACTGACATCTGAGAAAACAACAGCGGGCAATCCTCTTTTCCGAAAGTATTGCCAAACTTTTCTGGCATCTGGATTACTTCTTACCAAGATCGCAATATCTTTGGGCTGTATCTTTTCTCCACCAATCGTTCCGTGTGATAAAAGATACTCAATCTCATTGGCCATATCTTTGCGGATGGCTGACCTTGCCACCTCTGCACTTGGTTCCTTTTCTTCCCTCCACTCCAGCTCCCGGATAATGAAAGCAGGTGCCTTTCCATCCATAAAAGATTTTTCCTTATCCGCAGCCCCATCCCTGTTGGGGTCTACGGAAAGAAAGGAAAGTTCATCGTGAAGGAAGGGTTGAACAGACTCCTCAAAAAAAGCATTCACCGACTCGACCAAGGGGGTAACGGTCCGGAAATTTGTCTTCAAAGAATACCTCTGTGCCTGAGTCTTTTTTGCAAAATCAAAATATGCTTCCAGATCCGCTCCCCGAAAGCGGTAGATGGATTGCTTTGGGTCCCCAATCAGGTAGAGCCAGTGCTTTTCTTCCTTACCAAACAACCGGCTGAATATCTGAAACTGTACTGGGTCTGTGTCCTGAAACTCATCAATGAGGGCTGCTTCGAATGATTCTCGCAGAATGGCCCGAAGTGCCTGTCCATCCGCACTCTCATTATTGACTGCCTGTGCCGTCATACTGAGCAAGTCATCAAAAAAGATGACTCCCCGTTTTGCCTTCCAGGCATTCAATTTCTGCTCGAGAAAACGAACACAATGTACCCGGACGGATCTGCCAAAGGATTCAAGAACCGACCAAAAGGAATCAGCTTCCTTGGCAAAAGAAGGAACTTCTCTTTCCCGAAACTCTTTTTTGGCGGTAAGCTTGGATGCTCTCATTTCACCAAGTATCTCGATGCTGATTGGCGAAACCTCTCCCCTGCCAAAGGATTGGTTTAAGATGCGGGAATGTCTGCTGAGCTGGGTCTTCGCCCGGGCGTTACTTCGGCTTAAGCATGTGCTCACATATTCGGAATAGTCTTCCTTCCCGTCCAGCCAGGCAGTCCTGAGTTTTTCAAATCCAGTGATCAGGGCATCCCGAACCGTTTGATAATCCACCCCGTTATCAAACCCCAGAGCATAGTCCTGGGTTCTGGGCAAACTATCGAAAAAATCAACCATTTCTGCAGGTTTTATTTTTTTGGTCGAGGCGGCAGCAGCTACAACCGGGTTGGCGGAGGCGAAGGTTTCTCTCCAATATTCTTCAACGCCCTCCTTTACCATTTCCTTTGAAGTCTTATTCAATTCAGCATCGAAAAGGGATTGGGTCTCAAAAGAGTTTTCACTGAGTACCCGGTTACAAAACCCATGAATTGTACTGATGATTGCCTCGTCAAAGCAGGCAATGGCGAGCCTGATTCGGCGAATACATTCCTCCACCGGAACATCGTCCAAATTGCGAAGTCTTTGGATAACTGCCTCCTCATTAGGCGTTGGGCTTTCAAGCAGCGTTTCGTATACCTCCACCAAAAGGCTGCGAATACGGTCCCGTAATTCTTCCGTGGCAGAGGTGGTAAAAGTAACGGTGAGAATTTTTCCAACCTCAACCCCCTCCTCGGCTACCAAGCGGAGAAATATGCGGGCTAATGCATAGGTTTTTCCGGTACCCGCACTGGCTTCCAATAAGGTAACCTTCTTTGCCAGTTTTGTACTGGCAGAATCAAACACCGGGTTGTCGCTCATTGCTCCCCCTCCCTTCCCGCTTCGCTCGCTTCAATAAAAGGGACATAAATCTCACGGGCAATTCTTTCGAATTCTGTGTTTTGAAATGGTTCCTCCCGAAAACAAAGTTGATAGGCAGAATCTTCCCCTTCGCCTTGATGATACTTTCCAGAAATCCACTTTTTTCTCGCTTCGATCATTCCTTTCCTTTCTGCACCCTCGTCATCACCGACCTCTTCAATGGGTGAAGGCTGATGTAAGGCAAAGGCGTAGGAACTTTCTGGAAAAAATGGCAGAGGCTTACGCATGCCCTGCTGATAAAGAGAAACAAAATTGCTGATGATGCCACGGGCACAATCCACCGGTAATGGCTCCAGGGAAAGAAATTTTTTATCCATGGAATAAAACCTCGTCTCCACTGCCTGCTCATGAAAAGCGGATGAGAATAAATGCCTAAGCCAAGTTCTGATACGATCTTTTCCTTTGGCCTCTTTCACACACCGGAACAGAATTTGCCGCCCGTCAATAAACGGCCCCAATTCTCCCCGCAAACGAACCCCGTCCATTACCTGATCAATGATCAATGGTTTCTGCTTTTCACCCTGTAAATCATCCTGCCATCTCTCAACAAATTCATCCACATCCCGCCTGGCTTCATTATACCAGACTTCCCCCAAACTCCTTGGTGGCAAACTTCCCTGTGCCCGCTCCAGGGCAAGGAGATCTTCTTCGTCCCCGCTTTCAAGAGCAATGCCAAGCAAGCGTTCTTTGATTTTATATTTTTCAAGGTTTCCAAGTTCAAAGGGCTCGCATTCGTCTGGTGGGGAGTCTTCATCCCAGAGACTCATTCCTAATCGTTTTTTCAAAAATGCTTTGGCTGGGTTCTCAAAAAAATGAATGAGTTCCTCCAGGGAAATTTCACCAAGTTTGTCTTCTGGCTCAGACATTTCACCGGAAACAAATGGACTTACTTCCTCACGAGGGGAAAGCAGAGCATGGGCAGCATCGAGGTTATCCCTGGAGTAAGACCGGTGAATTTTGCCTCCGGTAAAGTTATCCTTCCCGAATGGATGAAGTGTCTGCGTGCAAACCAGTTCATCCCTTGCCTTGCGGGCTTTGCCATCGTTCTCTCCGAAGTCCACTAATTTATCGAGACTGTCCAACAATTCGTTGATCACCACAGATGGTGGAATCTCCTGGATTTGCCGGATAGACTGGCCAACATAGCTAAGATAAAGATGCTCGCGGGCACACCAAATTGTTTCGAGAAAAAGATAGCGGTCATCTTCCCTCGCTGATCGATCTCCGGGCCTTCTGCTACCCGAAAGATCGAAGCTTGGATTTTGGGTTTGTCTGGGGAAAGCACCATCATTCATTCCAATCAGACAAATAATTCGAGCGTTTACACTTCTCATAGGCCTAAGCCCACAAAAAGTTACACCAGCAGTTAAAAACTGCCCCTGGGGCGAACCCACATCCAAAACATTGCCCATATGATAACGAATCACCTGCAGCGGAACCAATGAATCTTCTGCCAGTTTGGCATATTCCTCGCCCAGTGCTTTGATTGCATCAAGCACCCGCCGACGATCAAGCAAGGTCTCATGATCGGAAGGGAAAAATGTATCCGTTAAATTTTTTAAGAATGAAACCCACCCAGTCAGAGTTTTAACTTTGGCAGAATCCTGTTCCAGCTTGTTCAATCCATCCAATATACGGAATAGTTTCCCGAACCTTTTGGCATTCTCTCCCTCGATTTCATCAAACGGCAAAACTGAGTCCCACATACGATCCCCATCGGACCGCATACAAAAACCCAGTGCCATCCGGTCAAGAGCATGACGCCAGGTATGCTCGTTTGAATAGACGGAACCGAAGCGCTGGCGATGCTCGCCATGCAATCCCCAATGGACATGACATTGCCGTACCCAGTCACGAAATGTCTCCACATCTTCATCCTCAAGTTCGAATTTCTTTCGAAATACAGAAGAATCAATTAAATCGAGCACATCCTGGTTGGTTGCCCGGCCATCGAAAAATTCCAGCAAGGAAAAATAACAGTCGATCAAATGACTTTCCTGCCTGGGTTCGCGGTCGACTATGGAAAATGGGAAATGCTGGGGCATACTTTTTTCCATGCCCCCAAAAGTTGCCCGAATGTAGGGTGCATAGCCCTCAGGATCAGGCATCATCACCAAAATATCCTTGGCTTGCAGGGTTGAATCCTCCGCAAATCTTCTCAGTAAATAATCCCGCAAAACCTCCGCTTCCCGCATGGGTCCGTGACAACTATTAATAACGATAGATTCATCTCCTTCTGCCAGGGGCAATCTTCCCTCTGGTTTCTTGGAAAACACCTCAAATGTCCATCGTTGGAGACGGGCTAGGACAGAGCCGCCAGTTGGGGTTCTAAACCTTAGGGGATAATCATGAGCATCCCGATCAACCAAAAGATTAAAAAACTCCCGTCCTGTGCGGCCAAAAGATCCAATCAAAGGATTGCCCGTCTCAATACCTAAATCATTTTCAGAGACCTCATGACCAGATTGTTGCTGGGCTCTTTTGATCGCCCTGTTTTTCCATTTCTCCACATCCTTTTCAGATTCCAGATCTCCCCACATCACCGGAGCGGGTTGCAAGGCATAAAAGCACAGGGGGCGTACTCGGCCATAGGCCTGCAAAACATTCAGGAAAATGGGAGGCAGGGTGGAAATCCCAAAGACGGATAATCTCTCCGGCAACAAATCCAACTCCACAGCCTTCTCCCGGGCTTCCAATTGTTGAATGAGTTCCGGCAAACATTTCTGCCCAAAGGCACTATGTAAAGATTGCCAAAGAATACCCTGCCACCTGTTGGCATCTTCCGGGAATTTGCCCGCCAACCAATCTATGATCAATTCCGGGCGATAAGTCTGATAGGAGTCATACAGTGTAGCGATCTGTCTGCACAAACGAAAGAAACGATCCGCATCCACTTTGCCAGAATCATTGGCCAAGTACCTAGAAATTTTAGAAAAAACCTCTGGCTGTGCTTCGATCAAACCGGGAAGTAACTGAAAAATCTTCCATGCCATTCCCTCTTTCGTGTATGGATTTTTCTCAGGGCCACTGCCGAGGTAACTACGAAGAATTAGCCATATAGTCTCTTCAGGGAATCGGAACTTTGCATTGGCAAAGATTCCCAATTCATCTGCCATCTGCAATTTTAGCCAGGAGCTCAT
>JAYPZT010000045.1:0-8371 GCA_038136415.1 Opitutales bacterium | reverse complement strand
ACTGCAACTAATGTAACTGTAAGAAAGAGAATTGGTAAATTCACAAGAGACAGAAAACCAGGAATTAAGCTATTTGCTCAAGCAAGCGATAGCCCACACCGCGGATCGTTTCGATCTCGAGGGTGGATTGCTCGAGCTTCTTGCGTAACCTGCGGATGTGCACATCCACGGTGCGGGTCTCCACATCCGCATCGAACTTCCACACTCCCAGAAGTAAATTATCCCGGGTCTGTACCCTGCCCTGGCGCTTGAGAAAGTAGTGCAGTAATTTAAACTCGGTCAGGGTAAAGTCCTGCTTCTCCCCCCCAATGGTCACACTGTGGTCCTCTTCATCAAGCAACAGATTACCCATCATCAAACGCTTGCTGGATTCTTCGCTTCTTTCCGTCGTTCGTTTCAGAACGGTGTTAATTCGTAAAATCAGTTCGCGTGGATCGAAAGGTTTGCCCATGTAGTCATCCGCACCCCTCTCCAATCCTTTGATACGGTCTTCCACTCCAGACTTGGCAGTGAGCATGATAACGGGCACCGACTTCAGCAGATTATCCGAACGAATCATCCGTAAGACCTGATAGCCATCCAGGTCCGGCATCATTACATCGAGCAGAATCAAATCGGGCATAAAATCCCTGGCCTTGCCCAATGCTTCGAATGGATTGTTGGCAAACTTTACCTCATACCCTTCCCTGCCTAACTGATAATGCAAAAGATCGGTCAGATCCTCCTCATCATCGATGGCAAAAATACGGATACGGGCACTCATAAATAAAATGCATAGATTTGAGTGCGGGTCCCTGACTTGGCAAGTGCCATTTAAAGGACATCAAAAAGCTGAGCGGGCTGAATTACTCCAGCCCGATAACCTTAGTTTTATGAAATTTCTTTGCGGAGTTCCGACTTTTTATACTCGGGTGCATGGCGTACATCCCGACTGGTCGCCATAAAGACAGCTTCTTTGGAGACATTCACTGCATGATCCGCAACCCTTTCGATTGATTTGGAGATAAAAAGAGTCTCAAACACCGTTGATGCCAGGGATGCATCCTTTTCCACCATATTCTGGCAGGACTGATTGTTTTTCCCGTGCAACCTATCAACTTCAAGATCACGCGTCCAAACGCTCTTCGCCATTTCCTCATCAAACTCTGCAAATACTGTGAGTGCATCCTTAAGCATTGCCTGAGCAACCTCTGCCATTTGAGGAATTTCATGAAAATGATTGATGGCGGTTTTTCGGGAACGGCGGGCAATGGCTTTGGCCTCGTCCCCGATACGCTCGATCTCATGGCTAATTTTCATAGTAGCTACCAGCAAACGCAAATCGGCAGCCACGGGAGAGTGAGTGGAAAGATGAGTCGTGACCAAATCACTAATCTCATTTTCCAGTTCGTCGATCTCCTCGTCCTTCTCTTTTACTTGCTTGGCAAGAACTGGATCTGCTTCCACCAAGGCTTCCATCGCCATTCTCAGGGACTCGCTG
Source organism: Opitutales bacterium (assembly GCA_038136415.1). Lineage (GTDB taxonomy): Bacteria > Verrucomicrobiota > Verrucomicrobiia > Opitutales > Seribacteraceae > Chordibacter. The sequence goes on along the minus strand of JAYPZT010000045.1, from coordinate 6,891 downwards.
GCCAACTGGCCCATTAGAAGTAGTTTGGATTTTATATTTTCCAGGTTGTGCTCGAAGTAGGTACTCATGGTCTTAATCGGTTGCGGATTTCAGCTTTATTAAATTCTACCCAAACTTCCCGGAGATGTAGTCTTCCGTCTGCTTCTTATCAGGGTTAATGAAAATTTTCTTGGTAAAATCACATTCGATTAACTCTCCTAGATAAAAGAACGCTGTACGGTCCGAAATTCTTCCTGCCTGTTGCATATTATGAGTAACCACCACGATGGTGTATTCATTTTTCAACCCGAGGATCAACTCCTCCACCCTACCAGTAGCTACTGGGTCCAAAGCGGAGCAGGGCTCATCCATCAAAATGATTTCCGGCTCAACCGCCAAAGTCCGGGCAATGCATAGCCTCTGTTGCTGCCCCCCAGAAAGCCCGTATGCATTCTCATTCAAACGATCCTTTACCTCTTCCCACAATGCAGCCTTGCGCAGGGATTCCTCCACTTTCTGATCCACTTTTCTTTTGGACCGGACACCCTGTATTTGCAAACCATAGGCCACATTCTGATAAATGGATTTAGGGAATGGGTTTGATTTTTGAAAAACCATCCCAACCTTTTTACGAAGCTCAATTACATCCACCGATGGATCGTGTAAATTATTTCCATGAATCTCAATGGATCCTTTGGTAATCTGAGCGTCGTCCACCAGGTCGTTCATACGGTTGAGGCACCGCAAAAGAGTGCTTTTCCCACATCCGGAAGGACCAATAAATGCCATTACTTCGCGAGGGTAGATGTCCAAACTGACACCATGTAAAACCTGATTACTTCCATACGCAAAGTCCAGATCCTTAATGCTGATCGTAGGATCACCTTCTGAATGATTAGGAAGAACTGAGGATGACTCAGGAGAAAGTTCTGTTGTTTCGTGCATAGATAAAAAGGTAGTTACCAACGGTATTTCTTACGTAAGCGGTTGCGAAGAAGGATGGATAAACTGGCCACTCCCAAAACCAACACGAGAAAGACAAAAGCAGTTCCGTATTGCATATCAGCCGTGTAGGCATTTTGGGGAATCTTGGCACTCACCACATAAATGTGGTAAGGAAGAGCCATCACTCCCTGAAAGAAAAAATCTGTCCAGTTCTCAAGTCCCTCCCATGGAAGTTCTGAGCGTTTGGCATAAGCAGCCGTAAACATGATCGGGGCAGTTTCTCCAGCAGCCCGGGCTACGCCGAGAATTGAGGAAGTCAGAATGCCAGGCATGGCGTAGGGAAGAACGCTCGTTTTGATCATGGTCCACTTCGTAGCACCCAGAGCGAGGGAGCTCTCCCTGAATCCTTGAGGAATAGAACGAAGTGCCTCTTCACTCGCAGTAATAACCACCGGTAAGACCATAAAAGCCAAGGTGAACCAGCCCGCCAGGAGTGATACATTCCAGTCGAGAAAGATTACAAATAATCCAAACCCAAAGAGGCCAAAAATAATCGAAGGCACACCGGCCAAATTAAGAATGGCCAACCGTACCAGAGACAAGAATCTTCCTGACTTTCCATACTCCGCCAGAAAGATTGCACAAAAAACACCGAGCACGATAGCAATCAACATGGCACCTACAACCAAGAGTAAAGTACCAATGATTGCGGGAAAGATACCTCCGCCGGAGTAGGCGTAATCGGTGGAAGGAAGAGATACGGAAACAGCTTCCTCAAAAGGCTTGAGAGCTGACTGAATTGATTGCCATACGCTGGATTCTGCGGAACCTGGGATGACCACTTCACGAACTTGGCCGTAGGCAATCAAGGCTTCCTTAAAGTGTCCAAACTCCTTGGGGCCATTTGCATCCAAAAACTTCTGATAAGTTTTGGTAATCTCATCACTAAAGGAAGACAGGGATGAACCGTAAGGCTCAGCTATTTGGTTCAGGAAAGTGCGGTATGCTTCTTCCAGAGATTGCAGGTTACCCACATTCAGCTTTTCAATGGTTGGATAATGGGTTGCCCGGAATCGGGTGATCTCGGATTTTACCAACGCCAGCCTGTTACTTTCCTGGTTAAGGTGCCCAAGAAAATAACCACTTACCATAGCGGGGACTTCAGCTTCTGGCACTTCAAAGTCCACAGCGGTTGCCTTGGTATCGGAAAGTAAGTCTTTCCAAAAACCAAACTTGTTCACCAGTCGGTCTTTTTCTGCCGCCACAAACGATTGTACCATTTTCTCCAGCTCCTCAGCCTGCCACTCTTGTTCCAAAGCAGAGAAGGCTTCTTTTAATTTCTGCTGGGAGGATTCATAAGTTGAACCAGCAAGAAATTCATTCCATCGGTTGAGGGTCTTCTCGTCTTTTAAGGCATAGTATTTTTTGGAGCTAAGTCTCTGCTCCACCCCATCTTCATTCAATACATGCAGAGTTTGAGGATCGTCGGTCAAAAACTCCCAGTTGAGAATACCTTCTCCCTCAAAAACTTTTCCTGCTCCTTTTGAAAAAATATCCCAGAAAAGATAAGCGGCACAAAAAAGGACAAAGAAGGTAACTCCACGAAGTAATCCGAATACCAGATTTTCAGTAAACTTTTCGCGGGAAAGCCTAGCTTTAAATGGATTATCCTGATTTGGCTTCATCGGATCAATAGTTTGCCTTGTATCGCCCAGCGATACTTTGGGATAAATAGTTTACCAGTAGGGAAATTAAAAATAGTGCGATTCCCACCATGAAAAGTGCCCGGTAATGAATGCTCCCAAACTCAACCTCCCCCATCTCCTGGGCAATAATACCAGTCATGGTGTGAACGGGTTGTGCGAAGACACCCAACCCGGAGGTGAAATCTGGAATTGCGATCCGATTGCCAGCACAAAGAAGAACCACCATGGTCTCGCCAATCACCCGGCCAAACCCGAGTAGAACAGCGGAGATAATACCGGTGATCGCAGAAGGGAAAATTACCCGTGCACAAGTTTGCCAACGAGTTGCACCAAGTGAAAGAGAAGCGTCCCTGAGGGCTCGCGGTACATTATTCAATGAATCCTCGGCCAGCGTAAAGATGGTCGGAACCGTCATCAAAGCGAGGAGGAAGCCGGCCGTGAGCGAGTTCAGTCTCTCGTCTGCGATAACACTTACCAATCCTCCAAGCACCGCGATACCAAAGAATCCAATCAATACCGAGGGAATCGCAGAAATAAACTCAATGCATGGTTTAATCACTGACTGCTCCCTCGCAGATGCTACCTGGTTTACATAGATGGCCGATCCTACTCCAAAAGGAATCGCCAAAAGAAGGGCAATGATTGTAACCAGTAACGATCCACTAAAGAGAGGCAGTATGCCAAACCAGTCCTGCCTTGCACTGTTTGTAACCCAATCTGTGCCCAGCAAAAATCCAGTAATGGAACGGTGTAATGGATAAGGTGCAAAGGGATCCCAGGTTGATAACCGGTTCTCATATTGTGGGGCTTCCTCCAGGTACTCCAGTAATGCCTGATTGGCCTGATTAAAAGCTTTCTCAGATTCAGGCAGGGTAAAGCCCGATCGATATTCGCTAAATAATTTGGTGAATTTTTCTCTCTGGGCAGAAACAATGTCCAAGTACTGATCCTGGCTGGAGGTTTTGATTTTTTCTACAAGATCATTAATTTCTCCGCTCTTGTAAGTCCCAGCTTCATCTCCGACTTTTGGATTAATTCTCTTGGCAAGATCTTCCCGGTCATTGCGAAGAAAATAGTTTTGCCACCTTGCAAGTTCGGCATGGGAGAAAGATTCTCTTGCCCCGATCTGTTCAAGCGAAAGATTAAAATCTTCAGCCGGAAGATTGCTACGAATTGCCTCTGTTTTTAATTCCAAAAGATCACTCTGGGTAAGCAGAAACAATTTTGTTTCCGCTGCCCATTTGACCATTTTCTTTTCGTAAGTGAGTAATGCTTCCTTGGTATCCTGAAAACTTCTCAGGAGGTTGAGGAAATCATTTTTCTTCTCCTCTGCACTTACTGCTTCTTTAGAGCCTTGTTCGAGAGTTTCTAAATGCTCTGTCTCTTTGGATAGGATATTCTCCAGATAACGGTAAAGAAGGGTCTGATCATCATGTTGAGCCGTGACCACATTGGCATACTCCATTCCAGATCTTCGGTAATGATCCAGTTCGTGGCGATATTGACCAAAAAACTCAATACCCTCTTTGAAAAGAAAGATCGTAATTAGGCCAAGGATGATAACCGAGGTAACCGCATTGCTTGCAAAAAAGCCTTTGATCAGAGATTCCTTGGTCGTACTTTTCACAATCTCGAATACTGTTTACTTCAGAAAAAAACCTGCCCGCAGATGGCTAACGAAGTACTCGTTAGAAAGTGGGTAAATGTACGGTTTTGAATCATTTCCTCATCATACCTTAGCTGGGTGATCGTAATGTGAAGAAATTGCGCCATTTATGTAACAATCAGCTCGGGAGTAGCCGGTACTTTCGAAAATACAGGCAAGGAAAAGGAAAAGGTTGTCCCCAGACCCACCTTACTTTCCACCCAAACTTGCCCTCCGTGAGCCTCTGCGATGTGCTTGACAATACTTAGCCCCAACCCAGTTCCCCCTTTTTCCCGGGATCTTCCTTTGTCCACCACATAGAACCGTTCAAAAATGCGTGCCAAATCATCTGGGGGAATTCCATTTCCATCATCACTAACCGCACAAGTAATGGAGCTTCCATCATCACTGTATGTTGTTGAAATTGTAACCTTTGAGAAATTGCCCGCATATTTGAATGCATTATCCACTAAATTACCGATCGCTACCGCCACTTTGATGGCATCAAAGGGAAAGGACTCTTTTTCTTCGGCTAAAGAAAAGGAAAGTTTTGCAACATCCACATAGGGTTTATCTCTCAAATACTGATCCATTCCCTCGATCACATCGGAGAGTTTATTGTTGGTCAGGTTGACGGGTTCCTCACTGCCCTCCAGTTCAGAAAGACTAAGAAGATCATCCACCAAAGACTGTAACCGGACTGAATTCTTGAAAATTTTCTCCAGAAACCTTCGAGCATATTCTGTATTTAGCTCGTTGTCTTCAGTCAGAGTTTCGGCAAACCCCTTGATCATCGTTATGGGCGTCCTTAACTCGTGAGAAGCATTTGCCACAAAATCCTTCCTCATGATTTCGGCATGCTTGATCTTGGTTACATCCCGAAACAAAAGAAGGTAGACTTCTTTTTCAGATATCCGAATGGCCGAGAGTGTGGCCCCTGCGACTTCAAAATATTTGAGGGTTCCATTTTTACGGAAGGCAAATTCTACATGTCCCGGTTTTTCGCCCCGGCTTAATTGATCCAGCAATTCAAGTACCTCGAAGGAATCAATCACCGCTTCCACTCGCCTACCCTCCACTTTGCCCTCCCTGGCAAAGTTTTTACTTGAGGAACTGTTGGCAAAAGTAATCCGGTGGTTGGCGTCTAAAATAAAAGCTCCATCGAGCATTCCGCCAAGGATTTCATTGAACGCATGGGTTCTTTGCTTCCTTTCATTCTGAAGCCTGGAGATTTTTAGGATATTGTCATCCAATACACGCTGGCACTTGTTTAAGGGAATATCAGGATTGAGAAGCTTCGGTCTCTCCAGAATGCGATTATTTCCAGATTCAACGGATTCAATGATATCGCAGATAAGTTCCCGGGCATACTTTTGCTGCAGCCAAAAGTAAAAGGCCAGTACAGCCAACGCTACACATGCGAGGTAAAGCACCTTTCAATAATCACTCAGTCCAAGACCAGCTTGTAACCAACACCCCGAACTGTCTTGATCAGGTCTCCCACTTCACCCAGTTTGCCACGCAAACGACCTACATGGTTATCGACCGTCCTCGTTTCGATATCGGTGTCGTAATTCCAGACATTTACCAAAAGATTTTCCCTGCTTTGAACCCGGCCAATTCTTTCCATCATTAGATGTAAGAGACGGAACTCAGTGTGAGTCAGGTCTACCAATTTGCCCGACACCATTACTTCGTGACTTTCAGGATCGAGGATGATTGGACCTGCCTCGAGTTTTCCTGATATGGCCAACTTGCGCTTAATGGTCCGGGCAAGAATCGCCTTGGTTCTGGCTACCAATTCACGGTTATCAAAAGGTTTGGTCAAATAGTCATCCGCTCCCCGCTCAAAGCCTTTCACCCGTTCATCTGGCTCACATTTTGCAGTGAGGAAAAGAATGGGGACATCTTTGAGCTTGGAATCAACTTTGAGCATACTGCACAACCTTAAACCATCGAGTTCAGGCATCATCACATCCAGGATAATAAGATCTGGGCAAAAATCTCTGGCAGTCCCGATTGCCTCCAGTGGATTTGAAAGTGTAGCCGTACGAAATCCATCTTTTTGAAGATGAAATTCAATCAACTCACAAAGATCTGGCTCGTCATCGATAATCAGAACCGAGTGTTTGGATGATTCAAAAGTGGATGCGTCAGTCATGAAAGGGATTTGGGGTTAAGACTTTATCCTACACAGAGTTTGTAACAACTTTGCGCCAACCATCGAAAAATTACGTTATTTATTTCGTCCAGTAATCGATGATCCTTGTTTCAGCGAAAAGGCTGATAAGATATGAAGAAATTAAAGATTCTCTTTGTTACGATCTTGTTGCACCACGCGTGGATAAAACTCACATCACCCTGCTATTTTGTAGATGTTCAATCTAGAACTTTGTTTGTTTCAGTTACCAAGCTCACAAGGCGAATAAACTGCAGTTCACCAAGGTGGCTGCAGTTTTTTTGTAAGTGTAGGAAATCCGGGAATTTAAGCAGCCACGCTTAAATTTCGATATTCTTCCTTAGAAGCATTAATCCGGGCAACCGAATCGTTTAAATTTCGAACGGCCCGCTTTTTACTGAGTTCTTTCAAAAAATCAGGGTAACTCAAAAGGCTTA
>JAYPZT010000044.1:0-8777 GCA_038136415.1 Opitutales bacterium | reverse complement strand
CCAGTCAGCCCAACCTTAATTCCATTGCTCATGCCTTGCGCAATGCACCACGCTCAACTGGCTTGGATGTGGTCGCTCTGAATGAATTATCCATCTATTGGGAAGCGGTTCGTCAGTATTATGCACCATTCGATTCCTCTCCTCCGTTTGGAAGTGCCGAGGTTTTTCACCATCAAATGCCAGGCGGACAATACACCAATCTTCGCGAGCAGGCCACTGCCTTAGGTCTGGGGAAACGCTGGCCCGATGTGGTCAAGACTTACCAGGAGGTTAACCAATTGCTTGGTGATATTGTAAAGGTTACTCCGAGTAGTAAATGTGTTGGAGATTTAGCCATTTTCTTGATCACTAAAGGAGTGAAACCCGAGGATATGGTCAATCTGCCACCAGAGACTGGATTCCCAGAATCGGTCATCGATTTATTGTCCGGTAATCTTGGGCAACCGATGGGAGGTTGGCCCAAAGCGGTCCAAAAAGTGGTTCTCGGTAAGCGTAAGCCGATGCGTGGCCGTCCCGGTGCATCCGCTCCAAAGATTGATCTGAAGAAGGAATTTTCCAGCCTGCAAAAGAAAATTGGGAGAAAAGCAACGGAGGATGATTTGTTTGCTCACCTGATGTATCCTCAGGTTTTTCAGGATTACTTAGCCTTTCGTACCAAAAATGGCGATGTCTCTGTTCTTCCCACCACTGCCTATTTCCACGGGCTTGATGTTGGTGAAGAAATTTCGATTGAAATTGAGGAGGGTAAAACCTTGTTTGTAAAACTTCTCAATGTAGGAGAGCCCGATGAAAAAGGAATTCGCTCCCTCACTTTTGAACTCAATGGAAAAGCCAGAACCACCCTGGTGGAGGATAAATCGGTCAAGGGCGATGCGAAGGCCCGTGAAAAAGCAGACCCGGCAAATCCCTTGCATGTGGCCGCTCCCATACCTGCAATGATCAGCAGTATTGCAACCAGTGTTGGGAAACCCGTGAAAAAAGGAGACAAAATTGCGGTTCTGGAAGCCATGAAGATGCAAACCACACTCTACGCTTCTGCAGATGGTACTGTGGATGAAATTCTTGCCCAGGTAGGTGAGTCCGTGGAATCCAAGGATCTCATTGTAAGGTTACGCTGACTCATTAAAGCAACTCTTGTTTCCGCCGATTTTAAAAACTAGATGCATCCATCTTTTCAGAAAATAAGATTCTCCCTTTTTCTGGGAATGCTCAGCTTGGTCCATTTTGTTGAGGTAGTTGGAGAAGTGCATATTCCGGATCCCGCATTGCAAAGAGCGATAGCTTATTCAATTGGGGTAAATGAAAGAGATCTTACTGTAGGTTTAATTCAGGAAAAGCTGGAATTCCTCGAAGCTAATGATCGGGGGATTCGTGACCTTCGTGGATTGGAACATGCGGTATCACTCAAGACCTTAGTTTTGCGTGATAATTTGATTGAGGATTTCCGTCCTCTTTCAGACCTGAAAAATCTTATCAAACTGGACATTTCCGGCAACCGCCTAGCGAATCTCGATACCCTTGTTCCACTCGCAGGCAAGGATGTCCAGAGCCGTGTTGCCGAGCTCAAATTGAAATTGGATGATTCCGGGCTTGCGGGGGAACAACGTACCCAGTTGACGCTTGAACTATCTGAATTGTCCCAGAAGCTGAAAGGGGGTCGCCGGGTTATTCGTGAGCTTAATCTCGCCCGCAATCGCTTGCTTGGGCTGAAAGGCATAAATCATTTTACCAGTTTGGTGCATTTGGATGTTTCGGAAAATGCTTTGCTTGATCTGGAAGGGGTGGGGCAACTGAAAAACCTGGTCAATTTATTTGCCCAAAATAATCAGCTCGGCAGACCCGAAAGCTACACCGACGGCAACCGCAATAAGAAATTTGATACAGGTGAAGAGTTTCGGGATATCAGTGGGAATGGGAAAAGGGATTCTGATCCCTTGCAGGAGATTCAAAATCTCGAGAAATTGTCCAACTTACACTTGTATAATAACCGGATCACCAGCATAGACTCGCTGGGAAATCTTCCCCAGCTTAACACCCTCCTGTTATCGGGGAATCAGATCGAAGAAATTCGTGAGCTTGGTGAGTTCGACAGTCTCCGGCAGTTGGCATTAGCTAACAACCGCATCTATTCACTGGATGGGCTTCAGAATCTGTTTAATTTATTGCGTCTTAATCTATCTGAAAATCAGATCTGTGATCTTCGCCCTCTGCGCAACCTCAATTCCTTAAGATCGATTGATCTGCATTCAAACCTGTTGCTCGATCTTTCTGATCTCTCTACCTTAAACAATCTGCAGTCAGCTGGGTTATCCAGAAACATCATTGTGGATCCATCTCCAGTCTACAAGCTTCCCCGTATCAAACAGGTTTCCCTGGGTTATAATTTTCTGCCACTCCAACTAGAAAAATATAAGGAGGCTGAAGCACTGCTTCTGGCCAAAAAAGCGAGGTTGCAAACTTCCAATCAAATGACTTTTCTGCCAGAGGCTCAGGACTTGGTGAAGTGCTTGCTTGGTTTTGACCATTCGAACAAGCGATTCGGGGATTATCTCCGCAAAAATGGCTACCTACGATTAACCGACTTTCTGGAAAACTCGAAATATCAGGATGAGCAAAAAAAGGATCTATTGAGAAAGTGGCGGGAAGTTCTCCTCAAGGGTACCTCTTTGGATACGGTTACTTTTCCCTAGGAAAGCGTAGGTAATTCTGTTCTACTTTTGCAGATAGAGCAGCGTGGCGAGGATAACTGAGACCACGAAGCAGACAAAATAGACGAGACGGAGCCCAAGCGTATGTAGGGCATGGGAACGAACCATGCGGTCAATCATTTTACGATACTCTCTCTTGAATCTTTTTTTGAAAGGCAATGGCATAGATAGTTTTTTTTATGTAAATGCACTTCTCATTTCAAGAACTGAATAAGATGGTCGACTTGCTTCACCCTTTACACCCAAAGAGGGATCGATTAAGGAATTAATCTTCTAAATGGCTGTAAATCAAAGGACAATACTCCACGAGAGATCTATTAAGGGGAAGTCTCTCCACACAGGTGAGGAGGTTACCCTTACCCTCAAGCCAGCAGAGCCCAATACGGGTTTTCTTTTCCGTCGGGTCGATCTTTACGGAAAACCCGAAATTCGTCCCTTTTCGGAGAATGTTTCCGAGCTGGTCAGAAGCACCACCATCACCAATGGTAATGCCAAAGTCCATACCATTGAGCATGTGCTCAGTGCCCTCGTTGGTTGTGGGATTGACAATGCTGAAATAGAGCTCGATGCCAGTGAGCCTCCCATTATGGATGGCTCCTCCCGTCCCTTTGTTAATTTGATTCTTGAAGCTGAGCCAGTTGAGCAGAATGAGCCCCGTAAGTTCATCGAGTTGAAAGAACCCGTTTCTTTCACATCAGGCAACCGTTCTATCATTGCCTTGCCCCACAATGGTTTCCGGGTCACTTGTACTTCTGCGGATGACCGGGGCAGCCATGTGCAGCATCTTTCCATCGATCTTGATCCTGAAACCTACATTGCACAGATTGCTCCAGCCCGAACCTTTACCATCTACGAGGAAATTGAGGAGTTGTTAAAGATTGGTAAAATCCGCGGTGGTAGCCTGGATAGTGCGATTGTGATCAAAGGAGATAAAATTCTCTCCAAAGAGCCCCTACGCTTTGAGGATGAATTTGTTCGTCATAAAATCCTCGATATTGTCGGGGATTTCTCCCTGTTGGGTAAATTTTTAAAGGCTCATATCATCGCGGTTCGCCCGGGGCATTCGCTTAATTCTGAATTGGTTGGTAAAATTCTGGAATCCTCCGCGAAGAAGAAAACTCCGGCCAAGCCAACCAAATCTTTTGTTCTTCCCGATGAAACAGAGCTCGATATTAGGCGGGTTTTGGATGTATTACCTCACCGATTCCCATTTGTGCTGGTGGACCGCGTAATTTCTATCGAAGGGAATGAAACCTTGGTTGCCCTCAAGAATGTAACTATCAATGAGCCCTTTTTTCCAGGCCATTTCCCGGGTCACCCAGTGATGCCTGGCGTGCTCCAGTTGGAAGCAATGGCTCAGGCTGCAGGGATTCTTTTGTTACGGATGAGCTCTTCCGAGGGAAAAGTCGCTTTTTTTATGAGTGCGGACAAAGTAAAGTTCCGCCGTCCTGTGGTACCAGGTGACCAATTGAAAATTACCGCCAAACTCGACAAGGTAAGAGGAAATAAGTTGGCCACCGCCAATGTGGAATGCCAGGTAGGAGAGAAAGTTGTTTCTTCCGCAAGCCTGATGTTTTCCATTGTAGATGCGGGAGAGGGGACCTAAGCAGAAATGGGAGTAAATATCCATCCTCAGGCCATAGTTGATCCCAAGGCAGAACTGGGAACAGATGTGGTGGTAGGGCCTTTTGCCATGGTCGGTCCTTTGGCAAAAATTGGTGACCGTACAGAGATTATGCATCATGCCACAGTGGAGGGAAAGGTATCGATGGGCTCACAAAACCGTGTTTTTCCCTACGCCTTGATTGGTGGATTAACCCACGACCTTAAATATCAGGGTGGGGAGCCTGGATTGGAAATTGGAGATGATAATACCTTCCGTGAATATGTTACTGCTCATGTGGCAACGGAAGAAAATGATTTTACCCGCATTGGTTCCCATAATGTATTCCTTGCTTACAGTCATGTGGCCCATGATTGTCAGGTAAAGAATCACTTAGTGATGAGTAGTCATGCCGCACTTGGTGGGCATGTGGAGGTGGACGATTATGTGAATATAGGCTGGGGTGCTGGGGTGCATCAGTTTTGCAGATTGGGACGTCATGCAATGGTTTCTGCCTGTTCCAAATTAGTTCAGGATGTTCCCCCTTTTATGCTGGCGGATGGATCACCCGCCGAGGTTCGTTCCATCAATAAAGTGGGATTGGAAAGAGCGGGCTTTGCAACGGAACAAATAGAATCGGTTCGCAGTGCATTTAAAGTGCTGTACCGCAAGGAATTGAACCGGACCCAGGCAATTTCTCACCTGCAGGAGAATACAGCTGGGAGTAACCAGGATTTGATTACCGAGCTTATTGCCTTTCTCTTGGTCAAGGGAAGAGGCTTAGCTTAGTTAATGCTCTTGTTTTTGAGCTAAGTTTTTCAGGTATTCCCAGGAAAAAATTCCTGACCCATGACCATCGGAGAACACCAGGCGTAACCCATAATTACCGACTTTATGAAAGGAAAGTAGGGTGACATCTTCATAATCCTGCTTGTTTGTACCTCCATAAACCCTGCCGAAGATATCGGTTTCCCCAGATTGCTCCGCACTGGGAGAATTCTTTCGTAAGAGAGGTGCCTCCAAGGTAAGATCGTCATCTTCTCCCCAACTAAGGGCGAGAAAATTTCCAATTAATTCAACCCGTTGGGGGGAGAGTTGCAAAACAGGTGTTGGAATTAAAGGGAGGAATCAAGTCCCCGATCCGGAGAGTCTTCCGCAGCACCCGAACCACTGCGATAGTAAGGATCAAGGACATCATTCTGGAACGTTCTTCCACTATCGTCATTTTCGCGGGCTGCCCGCTCAAAATCTTTTCGGTTTTCCCGCAGATCTTTCTCCTCATCCGAAAGATCGCTGATTTCACGGTCCAGGCTTCTTTCATCCCAGTATTTATCGTTGTGTATTTGATTGGGTTGAGGAGTCTCAGGCAGGGCATCCGATTCAACCACATTGGAATCAGGCTCTCGGGTACAATCAATTCCTGGGTCGGTTACATGATCAATGATTTGAGTGGGAGTTCCTGGTTTTTCGCAATGTTCATCCTCATGAGAAGGAACAAATTCTTCACTGAGAGATCCTCCCAGTTTGTATGGCTCTGCACCCTTGGTGATTTTATCATTTCCTCCACGTCCATTTTCCGGAACTTCGAGATCGCTACGATCTTCCTGTTTCAAATTCAGTTCCCTGATTTGATTTTCAGTTCCACTGGTGATTGCATCATTGGAATATCCGTCCATGACTTTTAGTCTAAGCTCTAATTTACATGATTTGCAAACGGATTTAGATCATCTTTACTATCGGGCAATGTCTTATTTTAGAGTTGCCGGAAGTCCCTCCTTACAACATTTTAGAAACTCTTATGCCTAGAGAATCAATCATACTTGAATGCACCGAAGCGCGCAAAGAGGGAAAGCCACCATCCCGCTACATGTCCTCACGCAACAAAAAGTTGCAAACAGAAGCGGTAGAAAAGAAAAAATATAACCCTTTCCTTCGCAGGCATACCATTCACCGCGAAATTAAGAAAAGCTAACCGGCTTTCTAATTCGCCTTTGTATTTTTACGAAGGCAGAATTTCTGTGAGTTTTCTGGCAATTTCGGTTATGGATTCACTGGAAGGGTTTTCCGGGTTAACCACAACTACTGGGGTGCCATGGTCTCCACCTTCCCGTACTTCCTGATCAAGGGGCACTTCTCCAAGAAATACAGTTTTAAGTTGATGGGCAGTCGTGCTTCCTCCCCCTTGTCCAAAAAGATAACTTTTCTTTCCGGATTCCGGATCAAGCAGATAGCTCATATTTTCCACTACTCCCAGTAGGGGAACATTTACCTTTTCAAACATTCTTGCTCCCCTGCGTGCCACATCCACTGCCGCCTTTTGGGGAGTGGTAACAATGACTGCCCCATCCAAAGGAAGCACCTGGGCCAGGGATAGCTGTGCATCACCGGTACCAGGGGGCAGGTCGATCAGTAGATAGTCCAATTCTCCCCACCTGACATTATCTGCAAATTGCTGGATCGTTTTCATGATCATGGGCCCACGCCAGACGACCGGACTTTCCTCATCGATTAAAAGCCCCATGGAAATAAATTTTATGTCATAGCTTTCCACAGGTGCCAAAATATTATCCCCCACCAGTTCTGGACGGTCTGCAGCACCTAAGAGTAAGGGAACAGACGGGCCGTAAAGATCACAATCCATAATCCCAACCTTAAGGGGTTCATCCTTCTCATTCTTCATCCTCGCCAGGGCGGAGGCTAAATTCACCGTAAGTGTGGACTTGCCCACGCCTCCCTTACCACTGGCAATCGCGATAATTCTTTTTACTCCGCTGAGGTTCTCATTGCTTTGCTGGGCTTGTCCAGCTGCGGTACCCTGGTTGGATTTTACGGTGACCAGAACTTCTGCTTCCTCAATGGTATCATCAGCAAGTAAGGCTTCCTCTACTTCTTTCTTGATCGCATTAGGCAAGGTTTGGTCTGCGGTGGAAAGTTCAAGAGTTACCTTGGCTAGCTTGCCATGTAATTCTGCTTTTTGAACCAGTCCAAAGGAAACGATATCCCGGCTGAATCCGGGATATTTTACTTGTTTGAGTATGTTTAAAATTGCTTCGTTGCTCATAAATCAAAGGGCATATCAAGAAAGTTTGCTTCATCTTCGGCAAGGAAAAACAGGGAACTTATCCACGGGGATGGTCATCTTTGGGGTATCGAAGTGCTCAATGCAGCGTTAGCCTGTGACTCATGAAGAAGATTTACAAAAAAATTAGTTGCTCGAAGAGTTTTCGCTTGATGACCTGATGTGGGTAATAAAGTTTAGGAGACATGAGTGTGGATATGGAATTTTTTAGGTTACTCTTGTTGAGATTTATTGTGTCTTTCTGTGTTGTTGGATGCGGTGCGGGTTATTTAGCCGCACAGAACTCAGCCATTATCCTTGGCCCCATCGAGGGAGATTTGGCGAGGAAGCAGATTCCTATTGATCTTGGCCGGACTCCTCAGGCCCTTGTCCCCCTGATCAGTAAGCCAATATATGTCCATGGTGGTTTACGCCTGGCACACGCAAATGAAAGTCAATATTCCGCCACTTTTTCTTCCGCTGGGCAGAATGATATTCAGGTGGTTTTATCCAAAGGAAATCCCAAAGCCGCCTATCTGGAGTACAGAGAAAGCGGAAGTAATTTGGAGGATGCGGTTAGCAAAGCTTGTGACCGGTTGGTTCAGGAACTTCTTGGCATTCCTGGCTTCTTTTCCGGACGGTTATGTTTTATTTCCGATTTATCCGGTAAAAAAGAAATCTTCGTCGCTGATTCCTTGATGACTTATGCCAGACCCCAGACTTCATTTGGCAAAATCACCTTTAACCCAAGTTGGAATAACAAAGGCACAGGTATCTTTTTCACCAGCAACCGTCGGGTGTTCAATAACCTCTATCACTTGGATTTGGGTACCCGCCGGGTCTCCACGGTTGCCGAGTACAGGGGAAGTAATTTACAGGTCGTGCAAAATCCAAGATCTGCTCAAGTGGCGATGATTCTTTCCACCTCAGGAAACCCGGAAGTTTGGGTCGCATCCTCCCCCTATGTTCGCCCCAAGCGTGTCACCAACAATAAAAGCAATGAATCAGGTGCCTGTTGGTCCCCCGATGGCCGCCGTTTGATCGTTACCTCTGACGCACGCGGTAAACCTCAGCTTTATGAAGTGTCCCTTTCATCCGGTGTTCTCTCCAGAATACCCACCAATGTAAGCTCCCATTGTGTGGAAGCTGCCTGGAACCCGGTGGATCCTGCACGGGTTGCTTTCACCGCTGCGGTAAGCGGTGGGTTTCATGTTTTTGAGTACAACTTTCTTGAGCGTAAGAGCCGTATGCTTACCCGTGGAGGAGATCATGCCATGCAGCCTTGCTGGGCCAGTGATGGTAGGCATCTATTCTTTACCAGCCGTTCTTCGCTTGGGCCGACCCAGATCATGGTGTTGGATACTGAGTTTGAAGAGGCTAAACCGATTGCCCTGCACGAGCGTACTTT
>JAYPZT010000043.1:0-8780 GCA_038136415.1 Opitutales bacterium | reverse complement strand
GAGGACTCCACCACGAGCTCCCGGTTCTTTGGGGTGTATATTTCCTCTTCTTCCCGCGAGATCATCAGGTTTGTCAATGCATCCCCAATAACCTCAGCCACCTCGGCGATGTGGAAATCACGGTCACCCGCGCCATCTGTGATACGTACTTTGGGAATCTCAAACCGGTTATCACCAAGCGCTTCTGCCCAATCAAAACGGGGCTTATTTTCACTGGGCGTACCCGCCACCTTGGCAATTAGTCTGTCTTCCTCAAAAATTGTGTTACGCATCAATCAAACTCCCATTCCTATCAAATTAACATCTCAATAAATAATTCCTTTTTTCCCTGACCCGAGTGATCAGAGATCGTCGTCTGAACCTTCGCTCAGCACAGAAGACTTTTGGTACTCGGTAACCCGGCCTTCGAAGAAATTTTGCTCTTTCTTCACATCCATCATCTCGGCAAGCCAGGGGAATGGATTTTCCAGACCAGGGTGAAGCACATCCAATCCGACGCCGTTGAGACGACGGTCGGCAATGTAGTCGATATAAGTACAAAATTCGTCGGCACTTAAACCAACCGAATTGACCGGCAAGCAGTCCCGGATGAACTCTTTCTCCAGGGTGACAGCCTCTTTCATCAATTCAGTAAGTTCCGTCTTGAATTCTGGTGTCCAGATATCGGGATTTTCTTCAATCAATACGCGGAAAAGATTCCGGAAAAGCTCGATGTGGTTGGACTCATCCCGCAAAGTGTAGCGGAACATTTGCCCGATGCCGGGGAATTTATTCTGGCGGGCAAGGCTAAGAACCATACCAAAGAGACCGTAAAACTGGGTACCTTCCATGCACTGGCCAAAAATGAAAATATTCTTGGCTAATTCCTGCTTATTTTCTGTCAGGGTAAGATCAAGATCGCGACGCAAATTCTTGGACACGCGGGTAACAAACTCGTTTTTACGACGGATGGTATCAATCTGCTCGAACATCGCCTCGCATTCGTGTGGATTGATCCCAAGGGAGCTGATCATGTAAAGAAGGCTGTCCGCGTGAATATTTTCCTCGTGGGCGTGGCGGCCGAGAACGAGTTTTAATTCCGGGGCAGTAACGAGCTCACGAACCACATGCTGGATATTGTCACCAACAATACCTTCGGCGGCGGAGAAATAGCCAATCCCCATCATGATAATCCAACGCTCGCTGTCCGAAAGTTCGACAGGATCTTTCCACTGCTCGAGGTCTTTTTGCATAGGAATATCCTCAGGCTCCCAGTGGTTGGCTTTCATTTTACGATACAGATCGTAGGCCCACTGATACTTCAGAGGCAAAAGATTAAAGGTCATGGTTTCACGACCGTTTATAACCTTTTTGTCCTGGTATGCCTGAATTGCTTTGTCTTCGTCCAAGACAAATGATTTTCCGCCAATATCGAATTTCTTTTCCATTTTTATGTCCCCCAATTTTCGTTGATTTTCTAAAGTTGTAACAGACTACGCAACAGTCCGATTTACCCAAAAAAGGGAAAGACCGGAATTCTCCGACGAAGTTTTACCCGTATGGATCCCGATAGTGGATAGGATGGAAAAAATGAAAAGAAAAAAATGTCCAAATTTCAAAATTTTCATTTCATCGACCCCCTGTATGTAGTGTTTTCGTAATTCATTACCCCCTGTATCTAGTATTGTTAATAAGTTTTACCTTGAAATTCATGCGAAGCAAGTCAAACCTGTAAATCCTTGAAAAAAAGAATTATACGATCATGAAAAGAGGGAAATTCCAAGGGAAACTTATTCAAACTTATTCCCCGGTATTCGAAAAATTATTCACATGATCGACCGATCAAAATTTTCTGTACAAAAAATGAATGGCAAGAATCCACCCATCAATATTTTAAGGAAAATTTGTAATAAAAATTAACCAAGTTTTACCAAATATCCTGAAATTGGCTGGAACATTCTGTATCCGAATCTTTGAGAAGAGCAAAAACCTCGCCGATGAAGTAAATCGATCCCGTTACCAAGATAGGACAGTTTTTCGGTGATTGTGCCAGTAATGGGAGAATTTCCTTTGGATGGTTCAGAAAAACATCCCCTGAAAAGGTATCAGGAATTAGTTTCTTCAGTTGATCTTTCGTACAAGCCCCCGGTTGGTTTATCTCAAAAAGACGAACCATGGAGGCGTAAGGAAGAATTGGCGGAAGTACATCCTGAGCACGCTCGGTTCCGGAAGACGCGAACCAAAGTTCCACGGGTTGTGGTAAGTTTTTCAGGTTTTCGAGAATAGCAGGTACGGCAGCCCCATTATGACAGGCATCAAAAATCATTGTTGGTGAACCCGACACGACCTGCCATCTCCCCGCCAAAGACACCTGGGTTAAGGCTTGATCAATCCCTGCCCCGGTCAGGGGAAACTTATGAGTGAGATTTTCAGCTGCCCGTTTGGCCAAGGCCGCATTTCTCGACTGAAAGGAACCCGACAAATTGGTTACAGGCAATTCCTCTTTATCCAGATCTGTCAGATCTTGGGCCGGACAGTCTAATTTCTGAGAGACTGTATCCATCACCCGATTCGCCTCTTCTGGCAACCAACCCCATAGGGCGGGTGTTCTCTGTTTGAAAATTCCGGCTTTTTCCTTGGCGATTGCTGTCAAAGTATTCCCGAGCATTTCACAGTGATCCAATCCTATGGAAGTAATAATACTAATTTCAGGCTGGATTACATTGGTTGAATCCAGTCTCCCTCCCAGACCCGTCTCAAAAATAGCTATATCCACTCCGCACTGCTGAAATTCCAGAAATGCAACCGCGGTCATGACCTCAAAAAAAGAGGGATACCTCTGCTCATCCTCCTTCGCCATATCCTCCGCAACCGGTCTAATCTTGTCCACCCAGTTGAGAATTTTGGGAAATGAAAGAATCTCTCCATTTACCCTGACTCTCTCTCCCAGCTCGAGTAAATGAGGAGAGGTAAACAAACCCACTTTGTATCCATGTGCACGGTAGATCGAATCAAGCATGGCACAGACCGACCCTTTTCCATTGGTTCCAGCGACATGAATGGTTGGGTAGCTCAGCTGGGGATTTTTAAAGCGTTGAACCAGTTCCTGCATTCTCTCCAAACCAAATTTGGAACCCCGGTTACGCAGGGAATACAGATAATCCAGTAGTTCGCTTTCCTTCATCCCAGCAATTCTTCCAGAGGACTGATTCAAAAAACTTTAAGTTTCCACCAATTTCTGGCGGAACCTTATTTCCTCAGGCTTTTTTCGGTGCTGTTTTTTTACGAGCGGAAGTTTTGGTGGCGCTTGATCTCGATGCAGAAGATTTACGGGCTTTGGGAGCTTTGGGTTGTAAATGACCGCCCAAATGCCCGATCAAAGAAATTAAACGGTCCCGCAAATCATGACGGTGAACAATTTGATCAATCAGTCCACGGTCGAGTAAAAATTCAGATGTCTGAAAGCCTTCCGGTAAGTCCGCACGGGTAGTCTCCTTGATCACCCGACGCCCAGCAAATCCGATTAATGCTTTGGGTTCGGCTAGGATAACATCACCCAGGGATGCGTAACTTGCCATTACTCCAGCCATGGTTGGATTGGTCAGAACTGAAAAGAATGGAATACGGGCCTCCGCCAATCTTGCCAGAGCCGCACTTGTTTTTGCCATCTGCATCAGGCTTAAAATTCCCTCGTACATTCTCGCACCCCCGGATGCTGACACCACAATCACGGGAATATTCAACTCCAGACCGCGTTCGATGGCCCGGGTAATTTTCTCTCCCACCACTGATCCCATACTCCCTCCGAGGAAACGAAAATCCATCACTGCCAGGCTTACCAGATTGCCGCCCATTTTACCGACCCCTGAAACCACGGCGTCCTCAAGGTTGGTTTTTTTGCGGTTCTGCTCAAGTTTCTCCGAGTAGGATGCGATGCCCTTAAACTTTAAGGGATCCGTGGAGCGCATCTTTTGATCATGCTCCTCAAAAGTGCCAGAGTCTAGTAAAGATGCAATCCGCTCAGGTGCGGATAGGGGAAAGTGATAATCACTCGATGGCACCACCATCAGGTTCTTCTTTAGTTCCTTGGCAAAGACCATATCTCCAGATTCCGGACATTTGGTCCAGACTCCCTTCGCAACGCCTTCGCGAGACTTTACATTTACCTTTGAATATTTTGGTTTACTGAAGAATGCCATGGTCGAATGAGTCTATTATTTTCTTCCCGCAGTTGCCACCTCCACTTTCGGGAACCCACCTTTGAGGAGAGCCTGAGCACAGGCTTCCAAAGTGGCACCGGTAGTGAAGACATCGTCCACAAGAATCAATCTACGCTCGATATCCAAACAATTTCCCTGACGAAGAGCAAAGGCATTTTTGACATTTTTCCGGCGTTCGCTCAAATCGAGCCTGGTCTGGGTCTTGGTCATTCGGGTACGGACTAAGGCATCCTCCACCCAGGTACCGCCCCCAATTGCCTTTGCCAAAGAGTCTGCGATCCATTTGCTCTGGTTGAAGTTTCTCTTTCTTTGCTTCCTTGGATGCAAGGGAACAGGAATCAGGACCGCACCCTCAATATATTCGGCAAACTCCGGAACAAATTCCAGCCAAATGGGCATATCATTAAGTACGCCCTTCACTCCCTGGTATTTAATTTCATGGATTAATTTCTCCCCCAACTGATCAAGACGGAACAGCGACATTCCCCTCTCGAAGCTTGGCTCCAGATCGCGGCAACCCGAACAAATCAGCCCCTCATAGGGAAACGCATCCATATTGGTTCCGCACTTCTTACATTTCACTCCCCTTATCCAGGCAACTTTTTCCAGACAGGGCATGCAGGAATAGGATCGTTCTTCCTGGTACGCCAACAGATTGCAGATCGGACACTCTCCCGGGCAAATCATGTCCAGGATCAGGTTGCCCCATCTCTTCCAGTCAAACTTCAATCCGGGATGTAGCCTGAGCCGGCAATCGGTAAAAAACTTTTTCCAGGCACAACCCATGTGCCGGAGCACTGACGACACGGGCTGTTCTTTTCCCACTGGCAAGAATAACAGAAATATCTTGGGGAAGTAGTTTACCGTATCCCACATCCAGTAAGGCACCAACCATACTTCTCACCATTTTGTAGAGGAACCCCCCACCCTCGACGGTTACCTGATACTCATCTTTCTTTTTGATCCAATCCACCCGCCAGACTGTTTTTTCCGTGGGCTCGGTATCCGCTTTCCCCCGACTCGCCGCAAAAGCAGAGAAATCATGGGTTCCCAGAAATAACGGACAGGCCTGTTTAATCGCATCCAGGGAAATGGATCTGTCTTTTAAGGAATAAGAAAAGGGAGCATTTTCCGGCATCGCCCAGCCCTTATTTATACGGTAGATATACCGTTTTCCTTTGGCGGATAAATGAGCATGGAAATTTGAGGATACAGCTTTTACTTTTCGCGGACTAATCCCGTTGGGCAAGGAAACCCTCAGGGCTTGCAGGAATTCAGTCTCGCTGTGTCTCCAGGGAGCATCAAAGTGAAAAACCTGCCCCCGGGCATGAACCCCCGCATCGGTTCTGCCCGCACCAATAGTTCGGATTGGCAGACGGAATATCTCCTTCAGAGTTTGCTCAATTTTATCCTGAACCGCTTGCCCATTGGGCTGTTTTTGCCAACCATTGAAAGTGCTTCCATCATAGGCACATTCACACATCCACCTTTTTGTGCTGAACTCTCTGTTCACGATCCGAGAAAATCTTTAAGAATCAGGCAGGCCGCAGCCGCATCCACCCGGCCACTTTTATCGGCTCCCTTGCGCCGGGATTTTCCGCCAATTGTTTCCCTTGCAGCCAGACTGGTTAACCTCTCATCCACCCGGTGTACCGGCAGTTCAAAAGTCTGCTCTAATTTGCCTATAAACTGATCCACCTCCTCTGCCCTTTTCCCAATTTGCCCATCCATATGCACGGGATACCCGATAATCAACTGATCAACTCCGCGTTGCACAATTTCCGCGGATAACGCTTTTAGGCAGGCATCAAGGTTATCCACACCAGGGATGGATCCAATGGGTAAGGCAATTTTCAAATCGTCTGCCCAGGCAAGCCCTATTCTTTTGGTGCCGTAGTCGATTCCCAGGCAAACTGCCATGCTACCTATGGGGTTACAAAATTAGGCGAGATCTGGATTTTCTTCACAGACCTGCTGGGCAAGGGCTTTTACCTGCTGGGCATAATCCTTGTGACAGACCATGGTTGCATCCCCGGACTGTACCACAATTAAATCCTTCACCCCCAGGAGGGAAATGGTATGTCCATCCTCTGCAAAGGCCAAGTTCCCCTCAGCATCCATCGCTTTTCCTGCTCCTTTGAACACATTCCCCTGAGGATCTGCGGGGTAATGCCGGGCAATCGCCGGCCACTCTCCCACATCATCCCAATCGAAATCGGATTCCAGCATCACCACTCCCTCTGCTTTTTCCATCACCGCAAAATCGATCGAGATCTTCTTCAAGTGGGGATACACCTGCCCCATGGCATCTTCCAAAGAACCTGAAGAGTCCCAGGCAGATGATAGCTCCTCCAATCCGGAGGAAAGTTCCGGTGCGTGTTGTTTAATCGCAGAGAGAATAACTTCAGGCCGCCAGATAAACATTCCCGCATTCCAATAAAATCCGCCTTCTTTAAGATATTGTTCTGCTTTCTCAAGATTTGGTTTCTCCACAAACCGTTCCACCTGGTAGACTGGACGGGATCCATTTTCTTGAGCACTAGGCCCTCTCTTGAGGTATCCATAACCGGTGGAAGGAAAATCAGGCTGTATTCCGATAGTTACGAGGTAGTCCTCCGCTTCCGCAGCTTCAAAGGCACCTTCGAGCACGGAGCAAAAACCTGCCGCATCCGCAATCACATGATCCGCTGGAAGCAGGGCAAATGCTGCACCCGGTTCAGCACGCTCCACGACCAAGGCAGCCAGCCCAACCGCAGCAGCTGTATCCCTACCCTGCGGCTCACCAATTACTCGCTCGGGCAACAACTGGGGACAACTTTCCAGCACCGCATCCCGTTGCTCCGCGTTGGTAATCACAAAAACATCCTCCGGGCTGACCAAACCACTCAAGCGGTCCACGGTCTGGGAAAGCATGGGAGCATCCCCGACGATGGGAAGCAAATGCTTGGGTCGTTTCAATCTGCTTTGGGGCCAGAATCTTTCTCCCCGGCCACCGGCCATGATCACAACAAATCGTTTTTTCATATGATGTAACCCATGCAACTCCACCCCATGAATGCGAGTAAATTCAGAGAATACTCTGAAATAATAGGCTCTACTCCCCGGACTGCATCAATAAGCCACGGTTTCGGGCAGCCCGGATCGCAAACAGAAAAACCGATACTCCCACCACCAGATAGAGCAGGTTAAGCAGGCAAGCTTTCCACATCAGCATAGGCTGCCAAACCCCATCCAAAATCAGGGAGCGCATACCTTCAAAAATGTAGGTGGTGGAAAGAAATTGAGCCACCGACTGCATCCACTCAGGAAGAGTTTCCATGGGGTAATAAATACAGGAGAAAGGAGCCAGTAAAAAGGGAAGCATCCAGGTAAGACTTTCCGCCCCTAATCCATATCTTAATAAGATTCCCGTAACCACCTGGGAGATAGCCCAGCCTGTAATTACCAGATTAAGAAAAAAGCCAAGCAAGGGCAGACCCATCTCAAAAACCGACACTCCAAAAAAAGGAATCGCCAGCAAAGCGGCCGGGGTCATTCCAATCAGGGTTCTGATCATACTGATGGTAGCCAGAGCCAAAATTAATTCCCAGGATCGTAACGGACTGACAAAAAGATTGGCCAAATTCCTCGACCACATTTCCTCCAGAAAAGAAAGGGTGTAACTGATGTGCGAGCGGAAAAGAGAATCCCAGATTAAGACCGCTGAAATCAGAATTCCACCAGCGGTTAATTCTGGACTGGAATGAGAAAAGTAAACTGAGGTGAACCCCCAGATGATCATTTGAATGGTGGGCCAGTAAGCAATTTCCAGCAACCTCGGCCAGGAAGACCTCAGCAGATAAAAATACCTCAGCAATAAGGCGGTTATTCTAATGTAGGAAGCCACCATCACTACCTTTCCTCACTCACGGAGAGAAAAACTTCCTCCAAACTTTTCCGCTGGTACTTTTCCATCAGTTCACCCGGACTTCCCTGATCAATCAGGGAGCCCTTGTTCATAATCAAAACCCGGTCACAGAGCATTTCCACCTCCCGCATATCATGACTGGCAAAAAGAATGGTGGCTCCGGTTTGATCGCGGTAGTTCTTCAACCGTTCACGAATCCAGATGGAGACATCAGGAGAGAGACTGGCGGTGGGCTCATCCAGCAAAAGAAATTCCGGCTTATTGATCAGGGCCTTGACCAGGGTGACCCGGGTTTTTTGGCCAGAGGATAAGCGGCGTACTGGTTTGTCGATAAAATCTCCAAGTTTAAATTCCCCGGCCAGTTCCTCAATCCTCTGTACAGGATCAAACACTTGGTAAAGCCTGGCGAAAACGGAAAGGTTCTCGCGAACGGTTAATCGTTGGGGTAAATCCACATAAGGGGAGCAGAAATTCATTCTCGAAAGAATTTTTTCCCGGTTCTGATGAAATGGATCACCAAAAATAGTTATGCTTCCCGAAGATGGCTTCAACAAGCCAAGCAGCATGGAGATCGTGGTTGTTTTCCCTGCTCCATTGCCACCGAGCAAACCGGTGAGCGTTCCTTTTTCCAGGGAGAAAGAAAGGTCTCTTACCGCGGTGAAAGATCCAAAGGA
>JAYPZT010000042.1:0-8792 GCA_038136415.1 Opitutales bacterium | reverse complement strand
CTTATTAACATCGATTCGTAAGTAAGTTTTTGAACATTTTTAGGTTGCCAAAAATCGAAATCTTACCTTTTTCGCAAGCCCACTGATCTTAGGCGACTTATACAATATTGAAGACTAAATTTTACCTGCCCGTTACCCGTTGTTGGACATTATTTTTAGCAATTTTTCATTAAAGTCAGTGGCGGAATCATGTCCCAAATTTCTTGCTGCCTGAACCATCGCAGCCACTTCCACGAGGCGGGCCATATCCCTTCCGGTGCGCAAAGGAATCTCCATATGGGGAATCTGGGCACCCAGAATTTCATAGGTTTTTCGCTCCAGTCCAGTACGGTCAATCTCCAGATCATCAGCTGCATCCTTAAAGGTAACCACCAATTCAATTTTCTTTTCGAGCCGGATGAAACGGATCCCAAATAGTTCTTCCACATTAATAATCCCGATTCCCCGGCATTCCATAAACCCCCGGCTTACCTCATCACAGAAACCAACCGGGGTATGATCACTCAGTAATTTGATCCGGACCAAATCATCCGCCACCAGGCTATGTCCTCTTTCCAGTAGAGCCAATGCCGCCTCGCTCTTCCCTGCTCCACTTTCCCCACGAACCAGGGTACCAATTCCGCGTATATCCATAAGGGTACCATGTACGGTGGTTTTGGGGGCAAACCGTTCTTCCAATAAAACCGTTACCTCCGTGGTAAAGGCTTTGGATGTCAGCGTAGTACGGAAAACAGGTACACCATGAGCCTCAAAAACTTCAATCATTTCCGGAGTGGGTGCGAGGTTTCTGGAAATGATCACGCAGGGGATTTTCTTGCGGGCCATTTTTTCCAGAATCAGCTTTCGTTGAGCAGGTTTTTGTTCCCGGAAGAAGCCCATTTCTCCCGCACCAAACAACTGCACCCGTTTGTGGGCAAAATACTTGAAATAACCGGTAACCGCCAGGGCGGGACGGTTGATACTACGCTCCCGGATGGTGCTTCGGGAAAGAGTTTTTGGGTGAGTGACCAACCTCAGTAGGAGGCGCTTGGCGTAGTTATCGTAAAATTCACGAACCGAAATACTCTCAACATATTCAGGAAGGGCAGATTGAGTCATAACAGATGGGCTTCTAGGTTTATTCAGGCTTGAAAATCATGCCCGAGGTATTTCTCCCGGGTGTCAGGGTCGTTAAGTAAAAAATCTGCACTCCCGTGGGCAAGCACGGATCCCTCATAAAGCAGATAGGCACGGTCCACTGCCCGCAGGGTCTCCCTCACATTGTGATCCGTCAGGAAGATTCCCATACCTTTAGCTTTGAGCTCTGTGATAATCGTGGTGACCTCGCTCACGCTGATTGGATCCACCCCACTGAAGGGTTCGTCCAAAAGTAGAAATTTGGGTTTCAACACCAGGGCCCGGGTGATTTCCAGCCTTCTTCTCTCCCCACCGCTAAGAGTGTAAGCTTTTTGCTTCGCCAAACTGGTCAAGCGCAACTCGGACAATCTTTCTTCAATCAAGTCCTCTTGCTCGGTCCTGTTTAATCCCAGTGTTTCCACCACTGCACGAATATTGTCCTCCACTGAAAGTTTTCTAAAAATGGAGGACTCCTGAGGTAAATAAACCAATCCCCTTCTCGCCCGTTGGTAGGCCGGGAATTTGGTAAAGTCCTCACCATCGAGGGTTATGCTGCCAGATGTGGGCGAGACAAATCCAGTAACCATGGAAAAAGTGGTTGTCTTACCGGCTCCGTTGGGACCAAGCAATCCCACAATCTCGCCCCCTTCCGCATGGAGGCTCACATTTTTCACCACCTGCTTCTTCCCATAGATTTTGGAAAGTTCCGAAGCCTCCAGTTTGGGCAGGACGCTCATTTTTTGGAAGGAAAAGAAAACGCGGGAAGATTGGGGAGGGATAATTTGGACCGTCCTTGACTCCCACCAATTACCTGGGCCCGGCCCTTCCCTTTTTCAAGGAGGATTTTCTCACCGGTTGCTTCTCCCCATTCATCGTCCATCACCCGGGCATTACCGAGTAAGGAAACTTTGGAGTCATTCGCATCCCACATCAATTGATCTGCCCAGCACTCACGCCCCAACTGCTTAAGATTCACCGAACCTGTCGCATGAATACCTGATACTTCCCCGTCACCACCCGATCCTTTACTCAATTGAATTTCAGCAGATTCACAGGAGATAGATGCATTCTCGGTAGTTACAGATACATTTCCCTCCAATAAAAACTGATGCCCCCCATCTTTTAGCGAAATCACCTCAAACCTCTCTGCATAGGCAATGCTGGGAAATGGATTCGTATTCTCCTGTTTTTTCTTTTTGGAGGATTGGGTGGGAGGAAGCAGAGGGTTCGGGGAAGTCGGTGGCAATCCGGCAAGCAGTTCCGAAAAAGGATGCTCGAAAGCGATTCGGGTATTTTCTTCAAATGTGAAGCGGTGTTTCTTTGCCCTATCCTTC
Source organism: Opitutales bacterium (assembly GCA_038136415.1). GTDB lineage: Bacteria > Verrucomicrobiota > Verrucomicrobiia > Opitutales > Seribacteraceae > Chordibacter. Next base: position 6,342 of record JAYPZT010000042.1, on the reverse strand, counting down.
TCCTCAAAACTCCACCCTTCCCCTTCAGCCTCAAAGCCACTTCCTGTCAAAGTCATACGGCTCTCTCCCTCAGCCTTGCGTTCAGCCAAATTGAATACTCCCTGATCCGACTCCGCCAGGTTGGAAGTCTGGTCTGGGGAAAGAATTTCCAGTACCGGATCCTGGGCAAGGTAGCGATCCTCTCCCACCGACATTACCTCGCTGGCACGCAACTCCCAGGCAATTCTCCCATCCTCATCATAAGCTGGAATCACCACTTCTGATGCACTGATTTCACCAGATTTCTCAACCTCTGCAAAGACGGGGAAAACCACTCCCTTGCAAACGGTGATCAAAAGAATGACAAATCTAGTTTTCATCAGGAGCCGGCATTCTTTTACTCGGAATCTGCTGCTTCAGTACCATCCGCAGCCTCATCGCTGAAGGGCACAAATTTCAGAATGGTACCATTGATACAGTATCTTTTATCAGTGGGCGTATCAAATCCTTCCCCGGTGAAAACATGGCCCAAGTGACCGTCACAGGTGGCACAAAGCACTTCAGTTCTGGGGTAACCCAGATGATAATCCACGCTAGTTTTTACACTCTCCAACTTGGCAGGATCAAAAAAGGAAGGCCAACCACAATGGGAATCAAACCGTTCTTTGGAAGAAAAGAGCACAGCATCGCATCCTACGCAGTGGTAGGTTCCTCCGCCGTGTTTCTTAAATTCGTGATAGACGGGTCCATTGGGACGTTCCGTTCCTGCCTTGCGCAGAATATGAAATTGTTCAGCAGACAGGGATTGTTTCCATTCTTCTTCAGTTTTTTCCACTTTTTTCAGGGGTTTGGGAGGAGATGTTGTAGGTTGCTTGGCACTTTGATCACGATTGGCAAATGCGAAACCACTGGCAATAAGCCCAGCTACCAATGCTGGGACAATGAGGGAAGTTTTCCAGGTTGTACGATTGGTTATCGAAACTTTTGGCATGGCTTAATGAATACCAGTAAATTTACTGAGGCTGGTTTAATCTCTCAACCAAGCTCGCATCATTGGCATAAGCAATCGCAGATTCCTGGCTGATGATCCCATGCTGGTACAGGAAAAGTAAATGCTGCTCCATCGTAAGCATGCCTTCGCGGGACTGGGTCTCCATCGCCGAATACACCTGTTGCCAGTTGCCGGAGCGAATCAAATTTCCAATCGATGGCATATTTTTCAGCACCTCCATCACCAGTATCCGTCCAGCCGCATCCTGCCTGGGAACCAGTTTCTGGCTCAGCACATAGGATAAACTGAAGGAAAGTTGCAGGCAGATAAATTTTGCCTGCTCCGCAGGAAACATGTCCACAATCCGGCTCAATGCACCCTTGGCATCGCGGGTATGAAGAGTGGAAAAGACGAGGTGACCGGTTTCTGCCGCACTCAGAGCAAGGGTAGCTGTCTCAGTATCCCGAATCTCCCCCACAAAAATAACATCCGGATTTTCCCGCAATGCACTGCGTAATCCAGCTGAGAAACTGGATACATCCTGCCCCACCTGTCTCTGGGAAACCATTGAGCTCTCATTTTTAAAGATAAACTCCACCGGATCCTCCAAGGTAATGATACGGGACTTCCTGGTTAAATTAACATGATTAATCAGGGAGGAAATGGTGGTCGATTTCCCGCTTCCCGTAACCCCAGTGACCAGCACCAGTCCACGCTTCAGGGCAGTAATTTCTTTCCAGATCATTTCCGAAGGCAGTCCCACCTCCTCGATCCGGGGGATGGAGGAGGAGAGCACCCGCATCACATAGGCGAGCCCATCTCTGTCCCGGAATACATTGAGTCGGAAATTCACCCCATGCTCCAGCCATTCAAACGCGGTGTCCACATCCTTGGGGTCATCCGGGTCAGTAATCTGGGCAAGTTGTTTTTCACTCAAAAGTATTTTGAGCATATGAAGCATCGCTTCCTCAGTTACGGGCGTTCCCTTGGCAATGGGGATCAATTCATCATCCGTACGAAAACTAACCGGCAGTCCGATCTTCACATGCATGTCGGAAATCCGGTGAAAATTTCCACTCTTCTTGGTGGGGTCGACAAAAGATTCCAAAATCTCTGAAAAAGATAACCTTTCCAGTCCAGCACGGTAAAACGGAACCTGAATTAAATTCTCATCACTGCTCATAAGATAAACAATGGTGATGCTTTGTTCATTCTTCAAGCCAACTTATGCAAAGATTTTTGATTAAATCCTGATTCGGAATGGTAGAATTTTGGATTGCCAATTCCTTTCCAAATGTTGAACTGACTATGCCCCATGAAAGTTCACTTTAAAGGTACCCGAGGATCTATTCCTACCGCTCCCAACGCTGCCGATATCAGGCAGAAAGTAATCAATGCATTACTGAAAGCCCGCGGCAAGGACCTGCGTTCAGAAGGGCAAATCCGAACCTTTGTCGATGAAACCCTTAATTTCCGTACCCGTGCCACCTGGGGCGGTAATACTCCCTGTGCCCATATTGAGACTGGTGATTCAGATTATATACTCATGGATGCCGGTTCCGGACTTAGAGTATTTGGAAAAGAGCAGATGGCTAAAGGCGAAGTCGGAGCGACCTACCATATCTTTCTTTCCCATTTTCACTACGATCATATCCAGGGCATTCCCTTCTTCACTCCCGCTTATATTCCAGGAAATCAGATCGTATTCCATGGGGGGCATCAGGGCTTGGAATCTTTCCTCCGCCGCCAGATGACCGAGCCATTCTTTCCTATCGGATTCGATACTTTTGCAGCTGATATTTCCTTCGAGGAACACACCCCTGGAGATGTGATCGAAATTGGCAACGCAAAGATCTCTCTCTTCAAACAGAAACATCCTGGAGATTCCTATGGCTACCGGGTGGATGCAAACGGCAAAAGCGTAGTCTACTCCACCGACAGTGAGCATGGAGAAGAAGCTCACAATAAGGATTATCCATACCTGGATTTTATCCGTGATGCCAACCTGCTCATTTTCGATGCCCCCTACACTCATTCTCAGTCGATCGGTTCCCGGGAAGACTGGGGGCATTCCAGTAATGTGATGGGTGTGGAACTGGCCGCCCGTGGAAAAGTGGAAAAACTGGCGATCATGCACCATGATCCCAATGCTTCTGACGATGAGGTATCCGAATTTTTTGCCCACACCCGTAAATTCTTAGCCGGCACAAAACATGCCGTCCGCGAAGCCAAGCCTGGCATTCCCGGAGCCCCATCGCCAAGAAGTCACCCCTATGAAGTGGTCTTCACTTATGATGGGCTCACACTGACCGTCTGATCCTGGCTGCATGTCCTCTCTCGAGCACAACCAGGGCGAGCTCCCTAAACGCCTGGAAAAAGCTGCCATCAATGAACTTCCCCTGATCCGTTTTCACGGAACCATTCACATGGCGGAGGACAGCAAGTCTTTCAAGCGCTACGCCGCCCGCCTGGCCAAACAAAAAATTCTCGGGTTCGATATCGAATGCAAACCCAACTTCAAGCGTGGCCCCAACAACCCACCTGCCCTGGTGCAGTTTTCCACCGCGGATCAGGCTTTCCTCTTTCGTCTTTATCCCACCATGAAACTGGGGCCATTGATCAAGATTCTGGAAAACCCCGAAATCATTAAGACCGGGGTCGCGATCAAGGATGACATTTATAATTTAAAAAAGATCGAGGAATTTGAGCCCGGTGGGTTTGAGGATCTCGCCCCTCTGGCCCAGTCCCTGGAAATTGAGCAGACCGGTCTGCGCAACCTCACCGCCATTTTCTTTTCCCACCGCCTTTCCAAATCCGCCCAGCTTTCCAACTGGCAAAAATCCCCCCTTACTCCGGCACAGCTTTTGTATGCGGCGACGGATGCATGGATCAGTCGGGAGCTCTACCTGATTATGAAGGCCCGGCTCAGCCAGAAAAAGGAATCCCCCTCAACCAAGAAGGTCCAGGGGTAATCGTTTGCCCCATTTTTCATAAGCCTCCGCACGACCATGGAGGCATAAACGATCCATCAATCCCGGAGTGGACGGGCGCTCAAAAGTGAGCGTTCTTTTTTCCAGCCCCTGTGGAGATAGGTCACTGTGTGAGGAAATGAAGAAATTATCAGATTTAAGAACACGCTCAATCTCCCCCTCCACTTTTTTACGGTAAGTTAAATCCGGCAAAATACAGTCCTCTATGCCACAGGCGAGAATACACAACAAATTATCCGGTTCCTGCTCGAGATAGGCCAGCATATCCTGGTCAACCACTTTACGGGGAATACGCAACTCTCCGAGATCACCGGATTCCAGCAATCCAGCCTGAGCAATTTCCTGCCGGTCGGCATAGAATGGCTCCACTGCCACGAAATTTTTCGCCCCTGCCCGGGTGGCCAATGCATATCCATAAGGCAACATTCCCGCCCCCAGTTCCACCAACCTTGTTCCTTCCAGAATAGCACGGAGAAATTGCCCACCCGGCATCATCGACCATTCGAAAAGTGCCCGGGTAAATTCTCCTCCCGGTGCGGCAAACCCAGTGCCCATATCTCGGGACACCCGCAAGCGGTCCCGCCAGTTTCTGGAATCCAGCCCCGAACCGGGAACTTCCATCATTTTTGGCGGTTTAGCATATGATCGGTCAATTGGAGTAAAAATTCATTTTCTCCGCCCACCTGCTTAAAGAGATCCAGGGCACGATCGGTATGCTGCTGGGCCAGTTCCCTTGCCTGATCAATCCCAAGCATACTCACCCAGGTCATTTTATTCCTGTCCTCATCATGGGCCGCATCCTTACCGAGATCCTCGGTGGTGGAGGTGACATCAAGCAAATCATCCACCGCCTGAAAGGCCAGCCCCAGAGCCTGCCCCGCTTCTCCTATTAAAGCGGTCAAATTTTGATCATCCCCCTTGCTCCCCAGCCGGAATCCAAACAACAAAGAGGTTTCAATCATCGCAGCGGTCTTATTGGCATGTACATAGGAAAGCGTTTCCTTATTGGGATCACCACCCTCGGCCAAAAGATCCTCCATCTGCCCACCCACCAGTTTTTCTGCACCTGCGGTTTGGGCAAGAATACGACACAACTCCAGTCCGATTGCGGGCTCATCAGCGTAGCTATTGGCAAGTAATTCAAAAGCATAAGGAATCAGGGCATCACCAGCGAGAATTGCAGTGGCCTCATCAAATGCCTTGTGGCAGGCAGGTCTGCCCCTACGCAGATCAGAATCATCCATCGCCGGCAAATCATCATGAATCAAACTGTAGGTATGAATCACTTCCACCGCCAGAGCCGCGGGAAGTGGATCCAGGTCTCCGGGAAAAAGATCGAACGCAGCCAAGGTAAGCACGGGGCGCAAACGCTTCCCCCCCGCCTTCAGGCTGTAATTCATCGCCTCATACAAACGGTCAGATCTTTGGGGAACAGCTGGTGGATTCACCACCAAGTGCTGATTGATCAAATCCTGGTAGGATTTTAATTGTTCAGAAAAATTCATGACTTGCGGAAAATATCCACCATGTCATCATGTCTAACCTATGCCAAGTTTGGAAGCGGTCTGTGCCAAGCTTTTCGGTCGTCCGGGTTGGATACCAAAAGTTCTGTGGGGAGGAGCCCTAAGTTTCGTACCAGGGATCAATCTCTTTGCACTTGGATATCTGCTCACCTACGCCCAGCAAATCCGCCACAACCGCAATTTTGATCTCCCTGAATGGTCGGATATGAGCATTGGGGAACTTTTCATGAATGGGCTTAAACTTTTTGCCCTACTGGTCGCATATATTGGTGTTCCTCTGTTTGTTGGCTGGCTTGTGGGAATCCTGCTCTTTCTTTTCTCTTTTGGATTGCTGGGGATTGTCGCCTTTTTCCCGATTGCGGTTGCCGGGTTCTTTTCCCCTATGCTTTTACTTCGTGCCCTGCATGCATACCTCAGGCATGAGGAATTTGCGGATGCCTGGAATGTCCGGGTTATCGTGCGCTCTGCTTTTACAGACTGGAAACACCTCGCCCTTCCCATCGTCACCTTCTGGGGGGTCTTTTTGATGGCAATTCCGGTCTATGGACTTTCCTTCTTTATCGGCATGTGGGTCTTGATTGCCTATTCCAGTGCCCTCCGCATAAAGAATTTTTCCTAATCTCTAACTTACACTATGCCAACCTACGATTACCAGTGTGGTGCATGTAATCACCAGTGGGAGTTGTTTCAGTCCATGAATGACTCTCCGGTAAAATCTTGCCCCAAGTGCAAAAAACGTAAAGCCAAGCGCCTGCTTGGTCTTGGTGCCGGTCTTATCTTTAAGGGAACCGGATTCTATGAAACCGACTACAAGAAAAAGTCGGGTGGAGAGAAAGCAGAAAGCTCCTCCGAATCGAAA
>JAYPZT010000041.1:0-9141 GCA_038136415.1 Opitutales bacterium | reverse complement strand
CTAGCTTAACATTCCCCAGAAGGATCACTGTTTCCTTATTTTGTAAAACGGATCTGATTTCATATTCTTCAGCATTGAGGGCAAAACTTCGACCAGGTTTATTCCAGTCCGACCGGTAAAAAAGAATATTTTCTCCCTCTGCTTCCTCGATGGTTATTTTCCCGAGGGATTCACGGTCCGGTAAAAAAAGAAAGGACTCTTTCGCCACCTTCACTTGGGCGAGTTCAAACAACTTCAAGGAATACCTTTCTTCTTCCCTATTCTTTTGCTCATCGCTGACTGCTGGCTTTGTGAAAATTTCCTGATCAACAAAGCTGGGCAGAACGTCCAATGACTTATTGATTTCCTCAATCTGCATCCTGGTTCTCTGATCAAACAGTTTTTCGATATTTCTCTGGGCTAATTCTTCAGCGACCTGCTGATAATCCACCGGAGTTATCTCTTCTTTCACAGTTTGATTAACCTCCGTAAGGTCCTGCGTATTGCGATCAATTGACTCCTTTTCCGGGGAAATTTTATCCTGCCAACCAAAATAGCCAACCAAGGAGGTTAAGATTCCCACCGCAAAATAAATTTTCCATGATTCCCACCGGTTCAATGTGCCGCCGTTTTCCTCGGTTACCACTGACACATTCTCCCTTGGCGCCGAATCCTCATCGACTGGATCTGTTCGTTCCACAACACTCTCAGTATCCGTAGCAGAGATGACATATTGCTCATCCACATCATTCCATTCGCGGGCGGCTTTTTGAAGGAACTCCCATCCTCTTCCCATGCATACCTTGATCGCCTGCCAGTCCGGGTTCTCCCGGCAATTTTTCTCAATGGTTAATGCCTCCTCATCGGAACTATTCTCCAAAATAAAATTCCCTACCCGATGTAGAATTCCCCTCTCTTTGATATCATCCAGTTGCAAAAAAACATTTTCACCTTCCTCAGTAATTTCTTCAACAAACCGGATTAAATTCTCCGTTAAAATATCCTGATTTCGAGAGGAACGAATGCTGAGAACTTCCTCCCGATCCTCTAGAGACAAACTGGCAAGAAAAAGCCTCGCCCTGGGCACCAGGTGATCAAATAACTCCTTTTCTTTTTTCTGCTTCCTACCCCATTCTTCCTCGGCAAAAAGCTCAAGTTGAGAAGATTTTTGAGGTCGTGATTTGTTTTTTTTCTTTTCGTAAAAACGATCGCGTATCTCGACCAGTATCTCGATTTCAGATTCCCTCGAAACAACATTATTTTCCAGGATGGCAAAAGAAGCACATTGATGAAGAAAACTCCGGGCCTTTTCTTCATCCCCGCAAAGGAGGTGGGCATAATGTAAAAACTTCCTGAATTTGGGCTCCATCATCCCGTCCATACCTCCCTGCTTTTTCATTGAGATTCCTTTACCAGTAAACCAATTATGCCCTGCACCACCCCATTAGAAAAAGGGGAAGACGAAGTTCCCTTGATCCATCCAAAATTATGAGCCATATCTCGAAAGCCTGCAGGGCAATCCCCTGCGGGCCAATGGTACCAGGTGGCGAAGCAATCCTTTTCCTGCTGAACAGATAATAAGGGCAAAATAGCATCCACCCAAAGCGTATTTGCACGGGTACCGCCAAAAATCCCCTGCAGAAAATCCTCTCTCCAAGTTTTAAGATGCTGAGCAATTAAGAGGCTTTTCCGGTTATGAGCAGCAGCATTGCTTTCGCTCCCTATCTCAAGCGAGAGCAGTTGCTCTGGCCAGGATGGATTCTCACGGGATAATTTTTGATACTGCATCAGACGGGTGCGGGGATGATTGGCTGGTCGGCAGCCCCGCAATTTCCACCCCTGCTGACGGGAGAAAACATCCTCCACATTAAATCGGGAATCCGACCAACAGGATACAGGGTACTCCAATGCGATCTGGGTCATAGGTGCACGGTTTCTACGGTACCCTAAAACTTCAAGAAACCACTGATGGCATGCTGCCTGCCAATCAGCATTCTGCAGCCTGGCTCTGGCAAATTTACCCTTTTGCTTCCATCTTTGCTCGGCCAACTCTATACAATCATTCTCAGGGCTTAGCAGATCCAATTTTGTGGCTCTGAATGAAGGCTCCATTCCGGCAAGCTTTCTCAAAGTAAATTCTTCCACATATTCTTCCAGTCCCTGAGTAAGATGGGGAAGGAGGTGCAAAACAGGAATTCCAGATGAATCTGTACTTTGCCCAGTGGCCCCAGACTGTTTGTCCAGATACAAGCAAACATGCAAAACAACCCGTTTAAAATTAGGATCCTGATGATGACGATGCCTCACCCAGTCTGAGGGCCGGAAATGAATTTCCACATCACCGTGATGTACTTGATCCCCAATCTGGATTTCAGCACTGTGAAAATCGGGTCCCTCTTCTGCCCGGTTCCATGATCCGCAATGCTTCACCTTTATGCTTAGTCCAGAAGTGGTTCGTAGCTTGGATTGATCGATTAATTGCTCGTTCCAAATTTGCTGAATGACGGATTCATCCACCTTGATTTCCCCATACAGTCCGGGAGCTTCCCCGACCGCAAGTTTGGATGATGTCAGACTCATAAGTGATCAGGAAAGGGAATTTGATTCCTGAATGGCTGATCAGATCCGCTCTGACCTGTTCCAGTTTTCTTTGCTCTTCGGGAAATTTGGGAAATGGAATGATCCAGCTTCTTTACCATCTCTTCCACTCTCATCGCTGAGGCACCATTTTCATAGGCACAATTACGGATCAAATTATCATTGGTCACCACACAAATTTTTTCCGGATGCTGGGCAGCCATTACCATTCGCTCAATCACCCCGTCCGCCCCCTCAACGGATGAGGAATAAACTACATCAAAAGACTCCCACCCTGCCCTTTTCTGAACAACGCCTTTACCGCCCCGCCCGTCAAATACCACCGTAACCCGGCACCCATCTCCAGCCAGTGGCTCAAGGAACTTCTGCATAGCCTCTCGGGCAAAATTACGATCACGGTTCAATTCCTTGGCGATTTCAGGAATCGCATACATGGAATTATTACCGTCAATTATCAGATGTTCTTGCATTTTAAACCGGCTTGGATCAAGGAATGTATACTGAGAATAGGGTTATGAATATTTAACCCGTAATGCAATATCAGTCCTTACATTTATGAGTTTAGCCTTTTTATTTCCTGGCCAGGGTTCCCAGTCCGTCGGAATGGGAACCGAAGTATTCGCCCGCTACCCAGATCTTGTTGACCAAGCTGACCAAACCCTTGGATACAAACTTTCCCAAATTTGCCTCGAGGATCCGGACGGTAAAATTGGCCAAACCCAGTATACCCAACCCGCCCTCTATCTGGTAAGTTACCTCGAAGCCAAAGCAAAAATAGATGACGGGCAACAACCCGCCTCTGCTGCAGGTCATTCTGTGGGTGAATTTGCCGCCCTCGCTGTAGCTGGATGTATCTCCTTTATTGATGGGTTAAAAATGGTTTCCAAGCGTGGGCAAATCATGTCCGAAGTCAGTGGTGGAGGAATGGCGGCAGTCATTGGAATGGATGCCCAGCAAATCAAGGATTCCCTCTCAGCCATCGGAGCCAATGATGTGGACCTGGCAAATTTCAATTCCCCCGGCCAGATAGTGATCTCCGGTCCGGCCGATCAAATTACATCCAGTCTCAGCCCCCTGAAGGAAGCAGGTGCCAGAATGGTGGTTCCTCTCAAAGTAAGCGGTGCATTTCATTCCCGCATGATGGAGGAACCCGCCCGTAATTTTGCCAGTTTCCTCGAGGATATTACTTTTTCAGAACCTTCCTTCCCGGTCTATTCCAATGTGGAAGCAGTGCCCTATCCCAGCGGCGAGGAAATTGCAGGACTTCTTACCCGCCAGATTCACAGCCCAGTAAGATGGACCGACCTTATCACCCAAATGAGGCAAGATGGAGCAGATGAATTCGTTGAGTGCGGCCCGGGAAATGTACTGACCAAACTGCTCAGGCAGATTCCTTAAACAGAGCCACTACCTCGCCTTGGTATCGAGGCTAAGTTTGGTCAGGTTTCGCTCCTTAAGCAAATTTACCACATCAATCACATTTTGGTAAGGTAATCCCCGGTCCGCACGAATATGGACCGTGGGAACTGTATCCAAGCCCGCGAGTAAATCCAATCTCTGGTTAAGTTCAGTAGGAGAAACCGGATCGTTCCCCCAGTAATAGGCACCATTTTCAGCTATGGTGATAAATTTGTCATCCACGGGCGGAGGAGACTGCTTCGGAGATGCATTTTGCTCAGGTAAATTAATCCGGTTGTATTGTTCAATCACCGGAGTGGTAATCATAAAAATAATCAGCAGAGAGAACGCGAGGTCGATCAATGGGGTAACATTGAGCTCAGAAATAACTTCTAATTTCTTTTTCCTCCTGAAGTCCCGGGCCATCAAGCAATCCCCCAGTTAAAAAATTATTAGGAACCCTGCTCCAATTCAATACGGTCCGCTAGATTGCTGGCAAAATTTTCCAGCTTGGTCATTTCTGCACGCACCTTTCCTGAGAGCCAGTTGTAAACAAATACGATAGGAATCGCCACACACAACGCCGCCACCGTGGTTAGCAAAGCACCCGATACCCCAGGAGCGAGATGCTCAATCGTCGCCCCTCCGGAATCCATCGTACCAAAGGCATCCATCACTCCCCAAACAGTTCCCAACAAGCCAACAAAAGGAGCCCCGGAAACAATCGTGGCCAACCAGTACATTTTCTCTTCGTAGGAATCTTCCATTTCCGCCAAAGCCCGGCGGATCGCATTTTCCACATAATTCATTTTTACCTGGCCAGCAGCTGATCCCCGGCGGGCTGCAGACATCGCTCTGGAACAAATCCTCAAGTACGGACTGCCCCCTCCGGAAAAGTCTTCATCCTTGTAATCAAATATAGTGGGCAAATCATTGATCCGCTTTTCATCCCGCTTGTTCAAAAGCTTCACCCGCTTCATCTGTTTCATCTTGTACCACATCACACTGACCGCGTAACAATTCATCATCGCCAGGATGAAAATAAACACCTTGCCGGCCAGATTGGAGTCCATGAAATATTTAAAGACACCCGCATCTGCCAGAATTGGAAACACACCAAAATCAATCATCATACTTCCCATAATTTCAAAATTTTCCCTAGAGAAACCCGCACACTTAGAGTTCTTTATTTTTCGTGATTTAAAATCAATTAAATTCGTGTCTTTTTCCCAATATATTCCTGATTTACCGATTAAGTTTGCACGGCAAAGCAAAGAACCTTAGCAAATCTTCAAGATGCAAGTATCTGAGCAAATTCTACAGGAAATTAATAATAAAAGCTTCTCGCTTTCCAATAAACACGCAGTGGTTGGTTTGGACGGATTTGTGGATAAAATCGTGGCACCGGTAGAGAAAAGATTGGGTCTGGGCGATCAATTCGAACCAGTCTCCACCATTGCTGAGATGGGAGCCAAAATATCCGCCGCGGCTGGCAAGAGTGCCAATATCGAGCTTTATCCACGATTTGAGAAGCTCGGTGGTAATGGACCGATCATGGCAAACGCAATGCTCTCATTGGGAATGGATGTCCGCTACATTGGAGCTTTGGGTAATCCTAATATCCATTCCGTGTTCGAAGAATTTGCCCAGAAAACTCAAGCGGTATCCCTTTGCGAACCAGGTATCACCACTGCTCTCGAGTTTAAGGATGGTAAACTGATGCTGGGGAATACCCTCAGCCTTGAGGAGATTGATTACGCCCGGGTCATTCAAGCCTGCGGAGAAGGTGAGTTTATCGACCTTCTCTCGAAATCCGATTTGGTATCGATTGTTAACTGGACAATGATTCCCAAAATGACCGCCTTTTTGGTGGAGTTGGTGGATAAAATCCTGCCCAACCTACCTCCCCGTGACACCCGGAATTTCTTTTTCGATCTGGCAGACCCGGCCAAAAGATCCAGTTCTGACATCCGGGAGGTACTCGATGTAATCTCCAGGTTTCAGGCCCATGCGGAAGTGACCCTTGGTCTCAATTACAATGAAGGACTTCAGGTTTGCGAAACCCTTGGCCTCCAATCCGGAGATAAAGACGCTGACTCCCTCAAGAAAATGGCCACAGAAATCCGCCGAAAACTGGGGATTTCCACTCTGGTTCTTCATCCGGTGGAATCCGCTGCCTGTGCCACCAAGGATGATGCTTACTGGGTGGAAGGCCCCTATTGCGACAGCCCCAAAATTACCACTGGAGCTGGAGACCATTTTAACGCCGGTTTTTGCTCTGCCCGGCTCAGCGGGTTTTCCCCCGCTGCCTCGCTTGCTCTGGCTACTTGCACATCCGGACACTATGTAAGAACTGCACAAAGTCCTTCCACTGCTCAGGTTATTGATTTACTGAAATCCAATTAATTTTTACATTTATCAGATATGAGTCACGAAAAAGGTATTCTCATCTCATTTGAAGGTTCGGAAGGTTGCGGGAAATCAACCCAGATCCGCCGCATTGCAGATCGTTTGGAAGATATTGACCACCGCGATGTGGTGGTTACCCGGGAACCCGGAGGTACAGTTATTGGAGAGGATATTCGGCACCTTCTCATGCATGCCGATTCCTCCCAGAATATTTTCCCGGAGACAGAACTACTCCTGTTCGCAGCCAGTCGTGCCCAGTTAGTCCGGGAAATTATTTTCCCCGCGATTGAGGATGGTAAAATTGTGCTTTGTGACCGCTTTCTGGATTCCACCACTGTGTATCAGGGAGTGGCCCGCCAGATTGCGGATGATCCGGTCACCATGATCAATGAGTTCGCCGTTGGGGAAATTGTCCCCGATCTAACTGTGATTCTGGATATCCCACCTGAGGTTGGATTTGAGCGGATCAAGCACCGTGTATCCGATATGCCCGACAGAATGGAGCAGGAAAACATTGAATTCTACGGAAAAGTAAGAAAAGGATACCTCCACCTGGCAAGAAGTCTGCCCGAGCGCTTCTTCGTGGTCGATGGCAATGCGGATGCGGATGATATTGAGCTGGAAATCTGGAACGAGATCCACGCCCGCTTCTACACTCAGGAATAACCGAAGGTATTGCCTGGGAATCTCCTCCAGCGTGTCATCCCCAAAAACAAATCCCACCAAAGCCCTGCTTGAACGGTTTGCGGATGGCCGTCTCCATCATGCCATTCTGTTTATCGGACAAAGCAATCTATCGGTAGAAAAACACGCCTCCGAACTTACCCGGCATGTGCTGGGCATAAATTCAGATCAAACAGAGCACCCCGATCTCTTTCATCTTCGCCCCAGCGGTAAGGCCCGGATTATTACGGTGGAGAAAACCAGGGAATTAATTTCCGAATTACATCGAACCTCCAATCAGGGTGGGGCCAAAGTTGCCATCATTCATGAGGTAGACCGCATGCGCAAGGAAGCATCCAATGCCTTTCTTAAGACCCTGGAGGAACCCCCACCTGATACTTATCTTTTTCTGCTAACCACCCGGCCTTATTCCCTGCTTCCCACCATACGAAGTCGTTGCCTTCTTGCCCGTATTGCTGATCAAGAGGAGTCGACCAGAGATTCTGCCTGGACATCCTGGTTGGAAAAACATCAGCAATGGATCACCAGCTTACTGGACAGGGAACAGCTGAAAAAAGACCGGATCAGTCCCCTGTTTCAGGCATATGGACTGGCAGCCTCACTGCTCAGTCTCATTAATTCTCAGGCCGAAACCGAAAGCAAAGAAGCCAAGTCTCAGGTTACTGGTTTGGATGACAAAGAAAAAGATGCCCTCGAATCCGGTGTTCGCAGAGGTGTTCGTAGCCGTCTTCTCAAAGAAGTAGCTGAGGCTACCCGCTCGGTTGCCACCGAACAAAATCCAGCTCTCCTTCCCTCTCTGGGCAGTAAACTTGCCCGCTCCCTAAATTCCTTGGAACGCTGCGTCGGTCTCATGGAAGTAAACCTCAAAGACGAAGCTGCGATCGAGGAGTTTTATTTATCCTCCCTACGGATTTGGTCAGCGAGATAACCTATCTAACCATTTTTCATCATGGCTACTATATTTGAAAAAATCATCGCCCGGGAAATTCCTGCAGATATTTTGCACGAGGATGAACACTGTATCGCCATCCGGGATATTGATCCCCAGGCCCCCACTCATTTTCTGGTCATTCCCAAACAAGTGATTCCAAGAATTGGGGAAGCCGGGCAGGAGGATCAGACGGTGCTCGGACATCTCTTACTCGTGGTTGGGCGGGTCGCCGACTCAGAAGGGCTGGAAAAAGGATTCCGTGTGGTGATTAACAATGGCTCTCAAGGAGGTGAAACCGTTCCTCATCTTCACATCCATGTATTAGGTGGTCGTCAAATGAGCTGGCCTCCGGGTTGATTTATGAATTTTCGTTTTACCCTACCCTTTTTTCTATTCATTTTTCTTGGCAGTAGTCTTTTCTCAGACCGTATCGAAACCAAGCATGGTTCCATTGTCTACGGAACCATTGAGGGAATTGAGGATGGCAACCTCACTATCGAAACTGATTTTGCCGGCACACTCAAAATACCCACATCTCAACTAAAGAGTCTCTCCTCCAATTCCAACCTGGGCATCCGAACAGATGCCAATGCCACTTTCTATGGCCAGTCCATCCCCACAGAATCAGGCCAACTTTCCGTGCGCAATCAGAACAAAACCAACGAGGTTTCCTTTGCTGAAATCCATCAGCTTTGGCAGGTATCCACGGGTGATCCTGTCACCCTTGAACAAATCGCCGAAGAAGAATCCTTGCGCATGAAGTGGGAAAATTCCCTCGGTTTCGATTTAAGTGGAGCATCCGGAAACACCGACAACCTTGGTATTGGACTGCGTTTGGACAGTGTTTATTCCAACAAGATCCGAGAGTTGGATATGTACCTGTCTTTTGTGAAGACCGAGCAAAACAAGATTACCAGCTCAGAGGAAACCAAATACGGAGCGGAGTATGACTCCCTTTTTTTGGATTATCTCGCCTGGTACCTAAAACAAGATTTCGAGCATGACCCCGTGGAGCACCTGGACATCCGTTCCACCACTGCTATCGGGATCAAATATGACTGGATCGAGGAGGAAAACTATCAGGTGGCTACCCGACTCGGTTCAGCGTTTCGATATGAAAAAATCAGCCAACCAAGCTCTTC
>JAYPZT010000040.1:0-9323 GCA_038136415.1 Opitutales bacterium | reverse complement strand
GCCGGTCGTTAAAATACTTGTGGGTTATTTCCTCAAATTCATCGGCTACTGAAACAATCACATCGGCAAGCAACATAGCATAAGGCCTTCCGCTTTTGGCCGCATCTTGTGCCTTTTTCATCTTTGAAGTGGCAACCATTTGCATGGCACGGGTGATTTGCCTTGTGCTTTTAACTCCTTTGATTCGGAGTCGGATATCTCTGGTGTTGGCCATCTATAAAGTGAGAGCTTTTAAAATTAAACAAGAAGCTGCCAAAATCAGGAAAAGGTTCTCTTCCAATCCTCTACGGCACTGCGTAACTTTTGTTCAGTTTTTTCTTCGAGTTTGCCAGTACTGTAAATTAATTCACAGGCATCTTTACCCTGTGTTTCCATGTATTCTCTAAGGCTTTGCGTAGCTCGATTAATATCCTCTACGGAAATAGAGTCGAAGAAATCATTTTGCATAGCCCACATGATCGCTGTTTGGACTTCAACCGCAATTGGGTTCGATGCAGTTTGCTTAAATAATTCAACAATTCTAGCACCTCTGTCTAAACTCGCTTTGGTTGCGGCATCTAAGTCAGATTCAAATTGTGAAAATGCGGCAAGCTCACGGAACTGTGCGAGTTCCAATTTAACTTTCCCAGCAACTTTTTTGTAGGCCTTGATTTGTGCCGCAGAACCTACACGGGAAACAGATAGGCCAACAGATACTGCGGGTCTAATTCCTTTATTGAAAAGATCAGTTTCAAGAAAGATTTGTCCGTCTGTAATGGAAATAACATTGGTAGGAATGTAGCCAGAAACATCCCCCATCTGAGTTTCAATAATCGGAAGAGCAGTTAGTGAGCCATTGCCGCTGTTCTCATTTAAGCGGGCTGATCTTTCCAGCAAACGAGAGTGAAGGTAGAAAACATCGCCTGGGTATGCCTCACGGCCAGAGGGGCGTTTAAGAATCAATGATATCTGGCGGTATGCCACAGCGTGCTTAGAGAGATCATCATATACAATCAAAGCATCCATCCCGTTTTCCATGTACCATTCACCCATAGCACAACCGGCATAAGGAGCTAAATATTGGTTTGCAGGATTATCCGCGGCAGGAGCAGAAACTATGGTCACATACTCCATAGCTCCACTGTCTTCCAGAGTTTTAATTGTTCGAGCAACATTGGCATTTTTCTGCCCGACAGCTACATATATACAATAAACAGGACGGAAATTTTCATCTCCAGATTTTTCACCCTGTTTGTTAATTTTCGCCTGATTAATAATCGTATCAATGGCAATGGTTGTCTTACCTGTGGAACGATCTCCAATAATAAGCTCACGTTGGCCTCTGCCGATTGGGACCATGGAGTCGACAGCCATGATACCTGTTTGAAGAGGTTGATCTACCGATTTTCGTGGAATAATACCGGGAGCAATTCTTTCGACTGGAAAAGACTGAGATGCATTAATCGCACCCTTGCCGTCCATTGGGCGACCAACTGCGTCAACAACCCTGCCTAAGAGTTCTTTACCAACGGGAACGGAAAGAAGTTTTCCCGTGGTGCGTGCTTCGTCCCCTTCCTTAAGAGAGCTGACATCACCTAGTAAAACACATCCTACTGAATCTTCCTCTAGATTGAGCGCAATTCCCAGTACATTATTAGGAAACTCAATCATTTCGTTGTACATTACCTTGGAAAGCCCATCTACTTTGGCAACACCATCAGCAAGAGTTGAGATGGTACCTACATTGGTGCGGGTCGCATCGTTGGAAAGACTTTCTATTTCGTTACGTATTAGTTCAGTAATGGAACTCATGTTTGCAATTAATTAAGAGGTAAAGGATTGTGAAAGTTTAGACAATCGGGAGCGGATGGAATCTTCGTAAACATCGTCGACGATTCGGATCCGGTACCCCGCAATCAGATTTTCGTTTTGCTCGAAAGTGCAATCGAATGATGTTTGGGAGAATTGGTTAATTTTATTTTTAATACTGCTGACTATCTCGTCGTTATTACCACAACCAAGTTCAATTTTAATATTTTGTTTATGGACAGCTTTGCCAACCTGTAAGAGATATTCCCGAAGAATTTCCCGATGCCGGGGTGGCTTAGCTTCCCTAAGCCCAGATAAAACATCTTCAACAAGATTTTTTTGAATAATTCCAACATTATTGGAGGAATTTTCAACTAGAACCCTAGCAAGAGATTTGATCTTATCTGACATTGAAGTATTTAAGAGACCAGGTTTAGTTCTTCAGAGGCACGATTCGTGAACCTTTCCTTTTCTTCTGCAGAAAGATCCTTGGAAAGTACCTTTGATGTAGTAAGAACGACCAAGGCAGCGATCTCTTCACGGGCTTCTCTTAAAACCCGCTCTCTCTCCTGCTCCATAGCAACTTTGGCTTTAGAAATAATTTCTTCAGCTTGCTTTCGGGCATCTTCCTTTTGAGACTCGATAAACGCTTTTGCCTGTTCTTGAGCACTGGAGATAGTTTTCTTTGCGGCAAGAGAAGCTTCTTGAAGAGTTTCTTGCTGCTGTTTCTCGGTTTCTTCTAATTCAAGTTTTATCTTGTCTGCATTAACCAGAGAATCTGCTATCTGCTTCTCACGTTCTTTGATAGTTGAGAGTATATTTTTGAAGGCAAACTTCCAAATAACCAAGGCAACAATCAAAAAGTTGATCGCTTGAGCAATCAACATAGGCCAATCAATGCCAAAGGTTTTTACAATACCATCGGCAGTTTCAACAAGACTTGCGAGAACGATCATAAAGCAGTAAAGATCTTTCCCTACCCTCTCCTATTAAAGGAATAACGAGTAGAATGCAACGGCTTCGGCAAGTGCCATACCGATGATGGATTGTACGAGAATTGCACCGGACGCGTCTGGATTACGACCAACGGCTTCTACAGCTTTCATACCAACGATTCCAACTCCAATGGCGGCTCCGAGACAACCAAGAGCTGATTGAATGCTACCGGTAATACCTGATGCTTGTTCTGATGCTTGAGCGAGTACTTCTATCATTTTATTATATATTTGAGTGTTAATTATGTGATCGCATGTCTACATGTTGCATATAGTCCCATGCGTAAATTCTTTAGTGGTGATCTCCCTCCTCGTGATTGCAGATGAGTCCGATATAAACCGAGATGAGAAGCATGAAAACAAGTGCCTGGACAAGCCCTATTAGAACTTCCATGAAGTAAAAAGGAACAGGTAAGATCCACTTTAGTTGAGGAACAAGGTAAAACATGCTGTGGAGAAGGCTTTCACCGCCAAATACATTGCCGAAAAGGCGGAAAGTTAAAGATACGGGCCTAAATAAAATTGAAATGACCTCGATAAAGCCAACAGCAATGAAAATAATTCCAAGAAACCCGAAGATCAGTGAACTTACTTCTGATTTCTCAGCTTTATTACCAAACCAATCTTTAACAATGGCTTTTATGCCAGCAAACTTAACAATGAAATATATCCAAAACAAATTGGCCACCAAAGCTAAGGCTAAGGTCATATTAAGGTCCGCATTGCCTGGTCTAATAAGTGGTTTCTTCACAACAAAATGGTCGTCGGCTGTGTAGCCATAACCGACAGTTCCAACCCCTGGTAATAGACCGCTCCAATTTTGAATAAGAATGAAAAAGAAAAGTCCACTAAGGAGCCAGAAAGCAGGGAAAAAAACTTTCTTTCCCACGATGGGTTCAATGATCCCACGTATGCCTCCAATAACAGATTCAACAATAAGTTGGCCTTTTGTAGGAACAAGTTTTGGCTGACCAACAATTAATTTTACAGCAACAACAAGAAGAAACGAAATTACCCAACTTGTTATCATAGAATTGGTTACGGGAAGTGAGCCAATTCTGAAAACTTCCTCAGCGACAACATTTACGCCATCACCGGCTGCAAGAATGAACTGGGATGGAAGGAAAGCGGTAATTAATGGGGCTAATCTTTTCACTTAAAAGGAAATCTAATAACTGATGAGTGTGTTATCGTCAATTAACAACTTCCAGGAACAGAGAATTTTTCGAATTTAATCATATAAAGTGAATAAATTCACAATTAAAGGCTAACAAATCTGTGCAGAACAGGTATAGCTATTTTCAAATAGGTCTTGGAAGAAACTTGCAGATTCGTGAGGCCATTCTTCATCAATAATTTGCCATGATTCATTGCATTCTAAATGTTCTAGCGTCCATTGGAAGTAACCTGAGTGATCGGATCTAAAAAAAATTTTTGAATCAGTAGCTGAGCAATCTGCTATCTTGTTAAGTAAATGATGTTGTATGAGGCGATTTTTGAAATGCCTTTTTTTTGGCCAAGGATCAGGGAACATAAAGAAAATTGAGTCAACTTGTAGTTCACCGGACAATGCAGAAAGGAATTCTAGCGCCTCTGCTTTGATAAAGAATAGGTTAGTTAAACCAAGTGAATCTTTCTTTTTATTACATTTTTCAATCCTTTTAGTTATTAGATCAATCCCAATAAATAAGTTTTCTTTATTTTTTGCAGCAAATGATGAAAGCCAGTGTCCATGACCACAACCAATCTCAAGGATCACCTTTCGATTTTCATGTAAGCCTTTACTGGTTATGTATTTGGTAAGGTACTCCCCTACCCTTTTTATCCTCTCGTTCTTACGATTAAGGTATTCAGGCATACCTGAACTACTTTGAGAATCATGTTTCAATCTATTTGTGGCAATTCTTATTGAGATAAATATGCAAAATGGAAATATCAGAAGGATTGATTCCAGAAATTCGCGAAGCCTGACCTAGTGTACTTGGTTTCACCCGAGTGAGATTTTCAACGGATTCCTTTCGTAGTCCAGGTAGATCATAATTAAAATCACAGGGTATGTGCAATTGGTCTGAGAGTTTGATTCGTTTGGCAGCCTTGATTTCCCTTTGCAGGTAACCATCATACTCAATTCTGTATAGCACTTCTTCCTGAACGGTTTTGGGTAATGAAAGAAAATCGGTTGGAAATTCAGTAATACAAAGTGTTTTAGACTTAATATGATGAGAAAGCGATTTACCATCAGATGCTTTAATTTTTGAGAGCTTACAGACCCATTCTAATGTTGAAGCTATATTGCTTTTGATTGAATCCAATCTTGAGGGGGAAAGGAGCCTGTATGAATTTGCCTTTTCGTAAAGTCTATGCTCAGCACTGCCATGATTGAAAAGTAATCGATGTTCAGCCCTACTTGTAAACATTCGATATGGTTCAGTAACTCCTTTGGTTGTAAGATCATCAATTAAAACTCCAATATAGCCTTCGTCACGACCAATGTGGAAAGGACTTTGATTTAGAGCTTTTAAAGCGGCATTTAGTCCAGCAACTAAACCTTGTGCTCCAGCTTCTTCGTATCCAGAAGTGCCATTGATTTGACCCGCAAAAAATAAGGAAGAAATAAGTAATGATTCAAGAGTATGTGAAAGTTGTGTGGGAGGGGCGTAATCGTATTCAACGGCATAGGCGGGTCGGATCATGACAGCCTTTTCTAATCCTTTAATAGAATGAAGGACGCGTTGCTGAATATCGAAAGGAAGACTGGTAGATAAACCGTTAATGTACCATTCATCGGAATTAACGCCTTCAGGTTCAAGGTGAAGTTTGTGGGATGTTTTTGACGAAAAACGAACAACTTTATCTTCAATGCTTGGGCAATACCTTGGACCAGTGCCAACAATATCACCTCTATAAAGGGGTGACTGATCTAAATTGGAATTAATTATATTATGTGCAGCAGTGGATGTTTCAGTTACGAAGCAATCAACGAGATTAGACCCAAGATAATTAAAATTCTTTTTCAGCCATTTTCCTGAATGTTCCACGTGGAACACATCCGATTCGTTGCGACTATCATAAAAAGCAAATTTTGTTGGATGTGTATCACCAGACTGCCTTTCTAGTCCTTCTAAGTTTAATGATTTCCCTAGTAGTCTTGGTGGTGTACCTGTTTTGAATCTCTTGAGCTCTATTCCATTTCTAATAAAATCTGCTGATAAACCTTTGGCTTGATGATCGCCTAATCGCCCACCTTTTCCTTTTGTCTGTCCTATGTGTGTAGAAGCTTCTAAGAATGTTCCTGTCGTCACAACTACAGTCTTGGAGTAAAAGCAAAGCCCCATGCTTGTTTTCACACCTACGCAAACCTTATCTTTTACGATTAATCCGTTTACCATAGCTTGGAAAAGGATAAGATTCTCCTGGAGTTCCAAGACATGCTTCATCCTCAGTTGATAGGCTTTTTTATCACATTGCGCACGGGGTGCTTGTACAGCTTTACCTTTTGAGGTATTCAGTAATTTAAACTGAATAGCTGTTAGGTCAGTATTTAATGCCATTTCACCGCCAAGAGCATCAATTTCGCGAACAATCTGGCCTTTCCCTTGTCCTCCAATAGCGGGATTGCAGCTCATTTGTGCAATTGTATCTAAATTTCCTGTTAAAAGTAATACATCTGCATTTTGCTTTGCTGCTGCTAATGCTGCTTCGCAACCAGCATGGCCTGCTCCACAAATGATTACATCGTACGGATCATTTGGTTCATTAACTTTTAATGATTGAGTCATTTACCAATACAAAATTCCCCAAATAACTTATCTAACATATCTTCATTCGTTTTTGCACCAATTATTTGATCAATATTATTTCTAGCCGTTGTTAAATCAGATGAAATGATTTCAATTCCTATATCAGATTCAAAATTTCTCTTAGATTCTGAGATGGACTGTAAGCAATTTTCGATGAGATGCTTATGTCGTTCACCGATATACAGCACTTTTTCATCCTTATATCCAAATGTATTATTAATCAGTTCGGATATTATTTCCCTTAACTTTGCTATTCCTAATTTTGTGGTGCAACTTACTTCAACTACCAATTTTTGTTGATAATTAATACTATCCTCGAATTCTCCTAAATCTATTTTGTTCTTAACAAGAATAATAGTTTTATCTCCACAAACTGATTTAATTTTATTCAACTCTTCGGTAGGGTAGGGGGCTGATACATCTACTACCCAAAGAATAATGTCTGCTTCTTCAATCTGGTTGTAGGATCGTTTGATACCTTCTATTTCAAGATCATTCGATGAATCATGAATCCCTGCAGTATCGATAAGCGTAATCCAAGTATCATCAAATTTTAGATTCATCTCAAGGTAGTCCCTTGTTGTACCTTTTACACTACTCACCAATGCACGATCCTTTCCTAAAAGCTCGTTGAATAAACTACTTTTCCCTGCATTAGGAAGTCCAATAAGTGACACACGTAAGTTCTTTTTGAAAAGATTTAATTTGTCTGATTGATCCAGCAAATTTTTTAATTCACGGGTTATTATGTCTATTTTACGGATGTACTCCTTTTTATTTTCATCGCCTAAATCTTCTTCAGGAAAATCTATATATGCTTCGATGGAAGCTTGTATATTTAATATGTCATCTTGGATCTTAGTGAGAAGATTTGATAAATCTCCCTTTAAATTCCTTTGGGCCGCTTCAAGTGCGGTGTGGTTTTTGGCAGCTATTATTTGTGCAACAGCTTCTGCTTGAGATAAATCAATATTTCCATTTAGGAATGCCAGCTTTGTAAATTCCCCTGGTTCAGCTAACCTACATCCATATTTCAACAGATCTTTAATGATCCACTCAGAAATCAATGGATTACCATGGCATGATATTTCAATGGAATCCTGTCCCGTATATGAATTACCTTCCTGGTAGAAAGTAATCACTATTTGATCGATTAATTTATTTTCGACCGAACGGTAATTTGCCAGTTTTGCGATTCTTGAGTTTATTTTCTCATACCCGCATGCCTTTTTGCAGATTTCTTTGCTGAGATGTCCGCTTACACGAATAACAGCAATTGCTGATTCTCCCGATGGAGTTGCTTGAGCAATGATCGTTTCCATCACTGCCGTAGGTTTTGAGGGGTAGGGTAGGGGAGGTGTTATGCCTCCTCTTCTGTATCCCCTTGTGCCAAGACTGAGCCAACGGATACTTGAACTTTTTCTAAAATAGAGGAGGTGATTTTTTCCATCATCTCTGGGTTCTCTGCGAGTGTCTGCTTTGCAGCTTCTCTGCCTTGACCTACAAGTTCGCCCTCATAGGAAATCCAAGCACCCTTTTTGGTAAGAATATTATGATCAATTCCAAGATCAATAACGGACCCAGTTCTAGAAATCCCTTCATTGTACATGATATCAAACTCGCAAGCTGTGAAAGGCGGTGCTACTTTATTTTTGACAACTTTTAATCTTGTTCGCGACCCAGTTACGGTACCATTGGCTTCTTTGATCTGGCCAATGCGTCTGATATCCATTCTTACGGAACAGAAGAATTTAAGTGCCCGACCTCCTGGAGTAGTTTCCGGACTTCCAAACATAACTCCTATTTTCTCACGTATTTGGTTTGTAAAGACGCAAACACAGTTGGTTTTGGAAATTGCAGCAGTTAAACGCCTCATAGCCTGGCTCATCATTCTTGCCTGAAGACCAACAGTTGTGTCACCCATTTGACCATCAAGCTCTTGTCGCGAAACAAGTGCAGCAACCGAGTCTACAACAATTACATCAATTGCCCCTGATCTTATCAGAGTTTCAGTAATATTAAGAGCATCCTCGCCACTTTCTGGCTGAGAAACCATTAAATTATCTAAATCGACACCAACAACTTTGGCATAGCGTGGGTCTAGTGCATGCTCTACATCAACGAAAACAGCATTTCCCCCATTACGCTGGGCTTCAGCAATAACGCTCAGACAAAAGGTTGTTTTACCTGAAGATTCAGGGCCATAGATTTCAACTATACGACCCCGAGGAAGCCCGCCGACCCCTAGTGCTAGATCAATAGCTAATGACCCGCTGGAGATGACTGAGACATTCATTTTGGTGGCGTCACCAAGTTTCATGAGTGCTCCTTCTCCAAACTTTTTATTGATACTTTGTAGTGCTAAATCTAGATCAGAGGTTGATTTACCTGAGGTTTTTGCTGATGGTTTTGACATAAAATTGTTGTGTTTAGAATGAAGTAATTTGTTTGTTGATTGAGTGAAGGCAAGAAATTTAGCTCCAATTACCCAAGCCTGTAAACAAACTACTAGTAATAGCTATGTATTGTTAATTCGAAACATGACCCAGTAAATGATTAGGCATGTAATTTGGGATTGGAATGGAACCTTGATTGATGATGTTGATTTGTGTGTAGATATTTTAAATCAAGTCCTGATATTTTATCAAAAACCCACTCTTACTGTTAGCCAGTACCGAGAATTCTTCTTCTTTCCAGTATCAGAATTCTATCAAGTCCTTGGTTTACCAAGTCATGGACC
>JAYPZT010000039.1:0-9347 GCA_038136415.1 Opitutales bacterium | reverse complement strand
GAAGGCTTTTCAAAGTACCTCTTGGCACGCACATCGCGAATGACTCCTTCGCGATCCAAAGATTTTTTCAAGCGGCGGATGGCACGATCCATCGGTTCGCCTTTTCTGAGTTTGATTTCTATAGACATAATTTGAGCACAAAAGGATCAGCCTAACTTTTTATCGGGTTTCGTCAAGTGACAAGAAAGCGTCTTCCAAAACTCCCTACCCCGAATGTTTTCTGTATTTTGGTTCAGGCGGAGGTTCCAAATCCCCAATTTTGGCCCGGACTCCACGAACACAGGCAGAGGAACGCATAGTCTTGAATTTATCCGCAGAAATCGAAATACGAAATCTTTGATCCATTTCTACCACCAACCCGGTTGATTCTGTGGGCTCAGCAAAGGCGAGACCAATTTTTGTGTGCCCCAGACCTCGCTCCGACTCCCTCAAAAGTTGCTCAACAAACTCACAAGCTGATTCGGACAAGGGATCGATCAGCCAGGTGATTTCATCCACTTTTTGTGAAAGTGCCTGATCGATAGTGAAGAGGGCCGTCACATTGAGACGAATCTCACCGTCCCTGTTGGAAACAACTCCTTCGGCAACCATCAATGCCCCATCATGCAATAAGTTTCCATATTGCTCGAATGCCTCTGTGAACATGGGCAGGGAATAATCCTTATCCCTGGCCAGTAAATTAAACCGGGCCCAGGGAGAGCCATCCTTCTTGGTGTACCTGCGTTCAATATCTGAAAGAACTCCACAAATCCGGAAACTGGCACGGTCAGGTGTTTTCATTATTTCCTCATAACTGGAGGAATCAAATTTCTGACCCAACCCACCAAGAGTATCCACGGGATGTCCTGATAGAAAAAACCCAAGCAATTCTTTTTCGAGTTTCAGTTTTTCGAGATCTCCCATTTCAGGAACCTCGATTTTACTTTCCGGCCCAAAATCAGATGGTGCCTCTTCCTCACCTCCCCCCATCATATCAAACAAGCTCGACTGCCCAACTTCACGGTCTTTCCGTCGTAATTGGGCTTCACCCATCGCCCGGTCCAAATCAGCAAGCAAAGCCGCCCGATTGGCCGACATGGCATCAAAAGCCCCCGTTTTAATCAAACACTCCAGAACTCTTTTATTGGCCGCTTTACCATCCACCCGTTCCACAAAATCACCAAAATCCTCAAAGGGACCATTTCTGGATCTTTCCTCCACAATGCTTTTTCCAGCTACATCCCCCACCCCTTTAACCGCGGATAATCCGAAACGGATAGCCCCAAGGTACTTTGAATCACTTTCAAGGGGGGTGAAAGATTCACCGGATTCATTGACATCCGGCCCCAATACCTGGATTCCCATTTCCTGACATTCCCCGAGAAAATGGGAAAGTTTATCCGAGTTACCTAATTCACATGCGAGCACGCCGGCCATAAAATCGACCGGAAAATTAGCTTTCAAATAAGCAGTCTGGTAGCTGATAATTCCGTAGGCCGCGGAATGTGATTTATTAAATCCGTAGCCGGCAAATTTCTCCAGAATGTTAAAAATGTCGTTGGCCTTTTTGGATTCAATCTTGTTCACCTCTTTGGCACCCTTGACAAAAATCTCCCGCTGCTTGGCCATCTCCTCAGGCTTTTTCTTACCCATCGCACGACGGAGAATATCTGCACCGCCCAGCGTGTAACCGGCAATCCGACGGGCTGCCTCCATCACCTGCTCCTGATACACCATCACTCCATAAGTTTCCGCACAAACATCCTCCAACAGAGGATGGGGAAACTTAATCGTGGAGGGATCTTCTTTTCCCTTGATGTAGTCAGGAATCCAATCCATCGGACCCGGGCGGTAAAGAGCAATCAATGCAATGATTTCATCCACATTGGAAATTGTCATCTGGCGGCACAACCGGCGCATGCCCTCAGACTCCAGCTGAAAAACTCCAATGGTTCGGGCTTCGTTGAGTAGCTTAAACGTTGGCTCGTCTTCCAGAGGAGCATCCGCTACGCGAAAATCCTCCCGCCCCTTCTTTTTCCGGATATGTGATTCTGCTTCCGATATTACGGTGAGGGTTTTCAGACCAAGAAAGTCCATTTTCAACAGACCCAGTTCCTCGACCGGATCCTTCGGATACTGGGTGGTGAGGATCCCGTCCTGGGTGGTCAGGGGAACCAATTCCTTAAGGGGCCGGTCTGCGATAATTACCCCAGCTGCATGTGTGCCCGAATTACGCACCATTCCCTCGATCACCCGGCCGGTATCAATGATTTGCTTGGCTATTGGGTTCTTGTTGTATTCAGAGGAAAGTTCAGGACTTTTAGCCAAAGCATCTTCGAGGGAGATATTGAGGTCATCCGGGATCATTTTGGCCAACTTGTCCGCCTCTCCGTAAGGCAAATCCCTCACCCTGGCGATATCCCGCACCACCATCTTGGCTCCGAAGGTTCCAAAGGTAATAATATTGGCTACACAATCCCGGCCATATTTTTCGCGGACATATTCAATTACTTCACCACGGCGACGCATACAAAAATCGATATCAAAGTCCGGGGGGGATACCCGCTCCGGGTTCAAAAATCTCTCAAAAAGCAGACCAAAGCGTAGAGGATCAATATCGGTAATGCCCAAAACATAAGCAACCAGACACCCGGCACCCGATCCTCTGCCCGGCCCCACTGGAATCCCCTGCTCCCGTGCCCACTGCATGAAGTCGGCAACGATCAAGAAGTAGTCATTAAATCCGGTTTTCCCAATCACCCCGAGCTCATAATCCAGGCGTATACTTAATTCAGTGACCAGGGACTCTTCATCGGAACGGTTTTCAGAATCCTGATAATCCACTTCATACCGTTCTTTAAGCCCCTCAATGCAGAGAACTTTGAGATACTCCACATTATCCTTCACTTTTGTGGTTATCTCGGGAGGCAGGGTAAAAACAGGATAATTATTTTCCCCAAACGGAAGTTTCACATCACACATTTCCGCCACCGCGAAGGTGTTGGTAATAGATTCAGGAACCTCCCGAAACAGGACCTCCATTTCCTCCCTCGATTTTAGGTAAAATTCGCGGGCGTCATAACGCATCCGCTTGGAGTCATCCAATTTCGATCCAGTCTGGATACAGAGTAATGCATCATGCGGTGCCCAATCCTCCCCCTTGACATAATGCACATCATTGGAGGCAATGATTTTCAGATCAAATTTCTTCGCCAGCTTGATCAACTCCGGCACCAACTGAGCCTGCTCCTCTATTCCATGATTATGCAGTTCGACAAAATAATTTTCCTTACCCAGGATATCGATCATTTGCCCCATTGCCTGCTCCGCCTCATCTTCCTTGCCCCGCAAAAGAAGCTGGGGAATCCAGCCCTGCATACAGCCAGTAAACCCAATCAGACCTTCTGAAAATTCCGCGAGGGTTTCCAAATCGGTTCTCGGGCGGTAGTAAAAGCCATCCACATGAGCATCAGATACAACCTTGCACAAATTTTGATAGCCCTGAAAATTTTTGGCCAGTAGCCCAAGATGAAAGGATTTGTGATTTTCCCGCCCTGGTCTCTCATCATTCTTGTGGTCCGTGACAATATACCCTTCACATCCGATGATCGGTTTGATTCCTCTTTTCTCTGCTTGTTTTACAAAAGAAACCGCCCCAAATAGATTCCCGTGATCGGTTAGTGCCATGGCCGACATCCCAAGCTCGACCGCTCGGTCCATTAAGCGATCCATCCGGCAGCAACCATCCAGCAAGCTGTAATCGGAATGCACATGGAGATGCACAAAATCTTTATCCTTGGTGGCCACGGTTCAAAAATTATTAATGTTTCTTACTTTCCGAAAGCAACGGAGACTTACAAGGCAATGTTGCTCACAAATGCTCGAAAGCAAATTCGGAAAACCTGGTTCCTGTAACAAAATATATCTAACCAGTGAGATATTTTTTCTTCATCAATCTCCAAAAAATAATCAGAAATGCGGTTAGGGGAATACCAAGGATCATACCGAGCACTCCACCAAATACGATACCCCAGAAGAAAACTGATGCAATAATTGCCACAGGATGCAGTCCTGTCCGTTCACCCATTACCTTCGGGCTCAGCCAATAACTTTCCAGTAACTGAACAATAAGAAAGGTAGCCCCGCAACCGTACAATACGGTCATTTCACCACTTTCAAGAATCCCGGCAGGCTGAAGATAAGCTACCAACAGGGTGGTAACCACCCCCACAACTGAACCCAAAAAAGGAACCACATTCAACATTCCAAAGAGAAGCCCCAAAGCCAGTCCAAATTGCAGACCACAAATGCTAAACCCAATGGCATAGCCAACCCCCATCATCGCCCCAATGATGAACTGGCCCCGAAAAAAAGCCTCCATAATCTCCTTAAACTGCTGACTTAGGTAGAACAGATCCTCCCTGATTCCCGGTTTCACAAAGACCAATTGACCTATGAATCGGGCAAAATAATTGCTTCGGGAACTCAGAAAATAGAAAAGATAAACAGGGAGCACGGCCAGACAGGCAAAAGAGCCAAAGAAAGAACTGGCCCCTTCCCATGCACTGCGAATAACCTCACCGGAACTTTTCGCTATCTGTGGGGTTTGAGAGCTCAGGGAAGACAATGCCACCTGCCATTCTCCCTTAAAATTTTCAAACCACTGAGAAAAAATAATCCAGGTATCCCCACTAACTGAGTTTCTTATTTTAGTTTCAATTCGATCCGGCCAGGTGGAAGAATCCTTGATCAGCATTTGAAATTGCTGAACAATTTCGCCTCCAATTGTCCAAAGACCCACGAACAATAAAAAGGTCACCAGAATATAAATGATGAAGATGACCACAGGTCTAGAAAAGCCGGACCATCTTTCGAATCGCCCCACGATTGGATTAAGCAATACCGCCAGGATTCCAGCCACTGCCAAAGGCCAAAGAACCGGAGAAAAAAGATCCAAGGCAAGCGATGCAAAATAAATGGCGGCACCTGTGAGCAGAATCAGGGTAGAAATGCATACCATTGCCAGGGTAAGTGTAAACAGTCTGGTATGGTTCTTACTTACAAAACCTGATTCTTCGGTGTGGTTATTCATGCAAATCCTATCTTTTGATTCTTGCCTTTAGTTTGTCTCAAGGGCAAGAACCTCTTTAATTTTAAAGTGACAAATCTAGAGAATAATCCCTCCTCTGCCTCCGCTTCTGTAGGTATGAAATTCAGCTATTTGGTTTTTTTGATTTTGGCGATTCTTTCAGGTCACTCCTCCATTTTCGGTAAGGATTTGCAACCTGAGCTTAATGAACGGGTCAACTCCGTATACAAAAGTATAGTCCGTATTGAGGTGGTTTCTGAAAGTGGGTCCAACGGCAGAATGCT
Source organism: Opitutales bacterium (assembly GCA_038136415.1). Lineage (GTDB taxonomy): Bacteria > Verrucomicrobiota > Verrucomicrobiia > Opitutales > Seribacteraceae > Chordibacter. The sequence continues at coordinate 3,995 of JAYPZT010000039.1, read as the reverse complement.
CAAATCCGGATCCACCGGAAGCGGGGTAATCTTTGATCAATCCGGTCTTGTTCTTACGAATCACCATGTTGCCGGGAAAGCCAAGCGTCTGAAATGCCGCCTTTATGATGGCGAAGAAATAAGTGCCTTTCTCATTGGAGCGGATGCCCTGACGGATTTGGCCGTGATCCGGTTGAATCTTGAGCAACGCGGGAAAAACACTCTTCCTCTTCAAGTCGCAACCTTTGGGGATTCAGAGAGCCTTGAGGTGGGAGATCCCTGCTTCGCAATGGGAAGCCCGGCAGGTCTATCCCAGTCTGTTACCCGTGGCATTATTTCTAACCTTGCCCTCATTTCAACCCGCAGAGGGTCCTTCCGTCTGGATGGAGAAAATGTGGGCGAACTGGTTAGATGGCTCGGACATGATGCCATCATTTACCCAGGCAACAGCGGTGGTCCCCTGGTTAACCTTGAGGGAGAGATTATTGGCATCAATGAGGTGGCGATTGCCAGTCTGGGAGGAGCCATCCCTTCGAACCTGGCAAAGTCTATTGCCTGGGAGCTTGCCGAACATGGCTCGATCAACCGGTCCTGGTCTGGCTTGGAACTGCAACCACTTTTATCCGGTTTTAGCAATGGCGTACTGGTCGCTGGAATTATCGAGAATAGTCCTGCACAAAAAGCGGGTTTCAAACCTGGGGACCTGATCACCCAGATAGGAAACAAACCGGTCACTGCCCGGATCGAGGAGGATTTACCGCCCATTCATCAACTTCTCAGTTCCTTCTCTTCTGATAAGCCTTTTCCAGTAAAAGGAAAACGGGGCTCAACAAATCACTCATGGGAAATTATTCCCGTAAAAAGGGAACCTGCCTTCCTCCCGGAAACCGAACTTAAAAGCTGGGGTATCACCCTGAGAAACTTTTCCCTTCTTTCCTCCCTCGAGTCCAGACGGGAAAGCAAAGTAGGTGCCCAGGTTCATTCCGTTGCTCAAGGCGGACCCTCCTTCCTCTGCAAGCCCAGTCTGAGTTCAGGGGATGTTATTGTCGAAGTAAACGGAGTGGCAATCACTTCGGCTGAACAATTGATTGAATTCTCCCAGAACCTCATTCATGGAAAAGAAGAAGCATCCCCTGTCCTGGTAAGATTCGAAAGGGACCAGGCAAGTATCATCACCGTTGTTCAGATTGGTCCAGAACCCATCGAAAAACGCCCGGTCGAAGCATGGAAAGCCTGGCTTGGAGTTGGCACCCAGGTGATTACTCCCGAGCTAATTGAAGCCCTCAAGCTCAAACCCAACACTTCCGGGATCCGTTTAACCCAAATTTTCAAAAATACCCCGGCTCACCGCTCAGGGTTAAAAGCCGGGGATCTCCTTTTTAAAATCGATGGACAGGTCATACAGGCGAGAAAGCCGGAGGATATCGAGGTATTTGGAAACATGATCAAGCAATACCGAACGGATTCGACCATCCAGTTAACCGGTCTGCGCGAGGGACTGCCTCTGGAAATCAATGCCACCCTGGATAAGAGACCAACCCCCTCAGTTGAACTTCCCAGCCATGAAGAAAAAGTTATGGAATTTACGGTCAGGGAATTATCCTTTGCTGACCGGGCTTTTCATCGTCTCCCTGCGGAAAGCCCCGGTTTAATTGTGGAAAATGTTGAACTTGCCGGCTGGGCATCCCTTGCCGGACTGAAACAGGGAGACATTCTGTTAAGAATTAATGAGAAAGAGGTTGGATCGGTGGATGAATTCAAATCCACCCTCAAGAACATCTCCGATCAAAAAGAATCCTCGGTCACTTTTTTTATTCAAAGAGGGATCCATACTCTCTTTATCGAAATCGAACCTGACTGGAAAAATTCCTAAATTCCTTTAATTCATGTCCCCCAAATTATTCCTTTTTTTACCGGCACTTCTTCTCAGTTTCACACTTCATTCCGAATCTCCCAATGAAACCTGGCGAAAAATCCTTGCAGAAAATTCCGAGTGTGTCACCTGGGTATCCGCATCTGTCCGCATAGAGATCAGTGCCAATGGAAGGAGTTACCCGCCATCCGAAAGAAATATCGAAGCTCTGGGGACGATTCTCGATGCATCTGGAATGACTGTTCTCTCCTTAAACCAACTAGATCCGACCGACTCCATTCAAAATAAAATCAGGAATTACCAGGCAGATATTAAGGTAAACTACACAGAAGTTAAAATCCTTCTTCAGGATGGGACCGAAATTCCGGCTGAATTTGTTCTCAAAGACGATGATCTCGACCTTGCCTACATCATCCCTCAAGCAACACCCAAAGAGGGAAAAATAGCTGACAATACTGCATTTTCTCATGTCCGAAGAAACCCTGATACTCCCGCACCTCAGGTGCTGGACGGAGTAGTTTCCCTGGGAAAACTTGGGCCTAATCTCTATCGTCAATCCACCCTCCTGCGTGGCTGGGTAAATGCCGTGATTAAAAAACCCAGAGATTATTTCGTAATTGAAAATGTCAGCCCTGGTACCCCCGTTTTTGACGAAATGGGCAACTGGCTGGGAGTCAGTCTGTTCAAAAAAGATATGGGAAGACCATCCGGGCTAATTACCCTCCCCGCTGGGGACATACTCGAAATTGCTGAACAGGTCCGGCTTCGCCGCTGATAATTTTCCATTGCCCCAAAACAGGCAAAAAGTCTAATTTACTTCGGATTCAGATGAATAAATCCTTGATTACAACCTTATTGCTTTGCTTTGCGTGCCTGGTCTCTGGTTTCTTTGGTTGTGCGGATAGCTCTGTAACTCTCGAAAAAGATGTTGAATACCGAACAGGTAACCCTGGAAGTATACCTCTTCTCTACAAAATTGGAGATTCCAAACCCTTTGGATCGGGCAAGCCTGCCCGGCTCACTGGTTATCATGATAACGGAAAAAAGAAGTTCGAGTTCACCTTTTACAATGGTCTGCGACACGGTCCCTTCATGTTCTGGCACAGCAACGGCATGAAACATATTCAGGGAACTTTCCTCGAAGGATTGAGGCATGGAAACTTCACCTCTTTCGGACAGGCTGGTGAATTGGTTTATTCCAAAAATTTTAGTGAAGACGAAATGGATGGAAATTTTACGCTTTATTATCCCATGTCCCGATCCGAAACCTTTCGTTATTTCGAGTTTCTCGAAAAAAGAAAACTCTCTCCCAAGGATGTTCCTGTAGAGAGCAATATCCGCCTGGAAGCTAAGTTTGTAAATGGCATTCCGGTGGGTCGATACCAGATTTTTTACCATCCAAATGGCCAGAAAAAACTAACCAAGCTCGATCTTCTTAAAGAGGAAGGTTTCTTTGACCCCGAAGGAAGACTCCAGGGCACTCAGGTATGCTACTATCCGCGGACGGAAGGGTTGATGGTTTTTGCCCCCAACAATGAATTCAGCGACACCATTCATGAACCCAATCCTGTCGGACTCTCGAGGGCAATTGATGAGTGTTACTCGATGATCGACGAAATTCCCGCCTATCGGAATCCCAAAGATTTACCTGCCAAAGTTTTCGCCATCGATGCGAATGGGCAAAAGATTGCCCCTATCTGGTCATCCGAGGTCGAGTCCCTCGCTATCCGCAATTCCGCAGGGTTTATTCTACCCCAAAGATTTGAGCCAAATTACGAATCCTACAGCACACAGGCATTGCCCAAGGCGAATGAAATCCTCATCGGTAATGACCTTTCTCAAAATTCATCCGGCAATTTCGGTGCACAGGAAAGTTTTCTCGAAATCGTTGGGCTTAATGCAAACGGCACCATTGTAGATATTTTCTGGTGCAGTGCCATGCGGGAGGATGTGGTGGATCTCGATGAACGGATCCTCAGAAAACGAAGAAAGATTCAGCGTCTCTGGGATGGAGGAAATTCGAACCAATCAGAGTGGCAAATTTCGGATGGCTTACGTCTCGCGATCACAGAGGATAAAGAGTTTTTCAAAATCACTCCCTAGCTTACTCAGGTAAGGGCAAATTCTCGAACGGATTGCCGGT
>JAYPZT010000038.1:0-9479 GCA_038136415.1 Opitutales bacterium | reverse complement strand
CATGTACTTTTTAGCGATGGTACCGTCAGATGGTTCGAATCGACCATGAAAAGCGAGACCGGTGTCTTTACCAAAGCAATCGATAAAGGAGAAGATGTTCCGGATACCTTTGAATCTACGGATAGTATCAGGGATGCCGTTCCTGCATCCTGGGAAATTTACGATCCAAGAAAGTAAGCATCAACTCCATTAGGGTAACCCAAGTGGGAAAGCCCAAACTACAAGGAGAAATCTTTTTTGGCAGAAATGGCAGAGCAAAAGTAAGGCTGCCCAACGAAGATATTATTTCCCTCGCCCGCGGCAGGAGTGGTACCGCACTCCACGGTGATATGGTGGAACTTTACCGCTTACCTCCTAAAAAAAAGGATAAAAAAAGAAAAAGCTCCGGTCCCCCAGCGTATCAGGTACATAAGGTCTTACGGAGAGGAACGGATGAGTTTCTTGGTCACTTTTCCCAGAATCTGGGCAGACCACTGATTACCTGTGAAAACTCAAAGATCCCTATTCCTTTTAAGATTCTGGGCGATTTTAATAAATTAAAAGAATACGATAAAGTATTGGCAAAATTTGTTCGCTGGGATCCTCCCGCCCGCATTCCCACCTGCAGGATTGTCAAAATCCTTGGGCCTGGAGACGATGCCAGAACCGATCACATTGGCATTCTTGCCAAGTATGGATTATCCCAGACTTTTCCACCCAAAGTACTGGAGGAGGCCAATTCGCTTGGAGACAAAGTAACTTCCAAGGATTGCAAAGGAAGGAAAGACTTTCGCCAAACATTCACGCTCACCATCGACCCGTTGGATGCGAGAGATTTTGATGACGCTCTCTCCCTAAAATATCTGGAACATGGCGAACTGGAAATCGGGGTACACATTGCGGATGTGTCTCATTATGTCAAAAGAGGCTCTGCCCTGGATCATGAAGCCAGAAAAAGAGCAAACTCCACCTACTTAGTTGGGGAAGTTGTGCCCATGCTCCCCCACTCTCTCTCCAGCGGGATATGCAGCCTGGTGGAGGGTCAGGACAGGCTGGTTAAATCTGTGGTCTTTCGGTTTAGCTCCGCCGGCGAGCTTCTTGGTCATCAGCTTTTCGAATCAGTCATATGCAGCGACAAAAGACTGACCTACGAGCAGGCCCTGCTCTTCCTTAAGCACGATAAACTTGATCAAGTCCTAACTGCATCCCCACCACCTAGCCGATACTCGGGCAACCCCGGCAGACCACTCAGCGAAGTCCCTGAACAGACGCTGGAAAAGATTCATCAGGCTGTAAAGACGCTAGGGGAAATAGCTGCTCATCTAAGGAGCAAAAGGATGCAGGCCGGTTCCCTGGAACTTTCTTCCACAGAAGTAAAAATACTGGTGGATGATTTGGGAAAACCGGAAAAGATTTATCAGAATGTGGATGACGAAAGCCATCAGTTGATCGAGGAGTTCATGCTCCTTGCCAATCAAACCATGGCCCGGCAGGCACGGAAGAAAAGACTGCCTGTGGTCTATCGTACCCACCCCGATCCTGACCCTGAAAGTCTCGAGGAATTACGGCATTTTCTCTCCCTCTTTGGTATTTCCTGCGGGGAACTAACCAGCCGTAAGGAAGTGCAAAAGATGCTCTCCCAAATTAATCGCTCGCCTATATCCCAGGTACTGCGGATCAAATTCCTGCGAAGTCTGCAACAAGCCTGCTACCGGGCAAGCCCGGATGGCCACTATGGCTTGGCGATGAAGGATTATCTTCATTTTACTTCGCCCATCCGAAGATATGCAGATTTAGTCACCCACCGGGCCCTGGAATCCTTGATTCGTAAAATGCCCAAGAAGGAACAATCATCCCAATCCCTGGATGGATTAGCCAAAAAGCTATCGATCAGTGAACGGAACAGTGTCGATGCGGAACGGGATTCTGTGAAGGACAAATTAATTTTGTATTACAAGCAGGACTTGGAGAATGATGCTGTGGTGAAGCACGATGCTTTGATCACGGAGATCCACCGGAAAGGATTTTTTGTGGAACTTACCGAAACTTTGGCCCGTGGATTTGTTCCCATTCGTACCCTGCCCAGGGAATTTGGTTACCGATTATCAGGCAATGGAACCACACTTGTCGGTAGAAATCCAAAAAATAAATTAAGAATGGGACAAAAAGTTTCCGTACAAATTGAAAAAATCAATACCCTGGATAAACAGATGGATTTTCGTTTGGCCTGATCTGGGATTTCCTCCTTCCTTAAAAGTTTATTCTTCTCTGCCACTCAGTTTCCATGACCAACCTCTTCCACCTCGAACTCTCCCGTATTTGGCAGCACGCCGTTGAGCTTTATCAATCTGGTCACACCACAGCTGCCACCTTTCCTATTGATGAGGAGATTCCCGGGCTGGAAAACTTAGGACTTACTAAAATGGATGTCTTTGATTATGCGGAAGATTGGTGCCTACATCAGGAACCTGATTTCCTCACCTTCCTACTCGTTCATTATGAGCGCTGGAAATATTTTACGGAAATTCAGCAGAGTGTACCTTCATCTGACAGACTGGACCCATCCAAATTACCCGGCAAAGAGGAAGCGGCGGAAGGAATCGTTTGGTTGCCCCGAATCCTGCCCAAAGCACGGGCTAAACTTCGAGGAGAATTACCCCCGGAAGTCATGTATGGATGCGGGGGGGACCGTCATTTTTTTCAAACCAATCATGTGCACCCTGCTCAATTTCTCAGTGTAATCAGAGAGCTTGGGGATAACGATCAGGCCATCATCGACTGGGTGGTGAAGCAGAAAAATTCTTTAAATTCTTCATTTTAATCTTACAGATTTCATACTCTATGAATTTTGAAAAATACCACGCCCTTGGGAATGATTACCTCGTGTATGACCCAAGAGAAACTAATCATTCGTTTACTGAAGCGGAAACCATCCGCATCTGCCACCGGAACTTTGGTCTCGGATCCGATGGTATTCTCGTTGGTCCACTGCCCAGCGAAAAAGCTGATTTTGGCCTGCAAATCCTCAACCCGGATGGGAGCGAAGCCGAGAAAAGTGGCAACGGCCTGCGTATCTTTGCCCGGTATTTACGGGATGCCAAATTAGTAAACACCGCCCCATTCACCGTGGAAACCCTGGGGGGTATTGTCACCTGTGAAGTATCTGAGAATATGTCCCAGATCTCTGTGGAGATGGGCCAGGTCAGTTTTCATAGTGATATTATTCCGATCTCCGTCGAAGGTTCACCCCGTGAAGTACTGAATGAGCCCATCGAGCTGTCTGATACCACCCTCCACTTCTATGGAGCCACCATAGGCAACCCTCACTGCGTGGTCCCGATGGAAAATGTGACCTCCTCCCTGGCTCATCAGTATGGTCCTGAGTTAGAGAATCATAAGATTTTCCCCAACCGTACAAATGTTCAACTCTTACAGATCCTCGACCGCAACCGCATAAAAATTGAAATCTGGGAACGGGGAGCTGGCTATACCCTCGCCTCTGGCAGCAGTAGTTCTGCGGCTGGCGCGGTTGCCCGCAAGATGGGTGCCTGTGATGAAGATATCACTGTGGAAATGCCAGGCGGCCAGATCCAGCTGCACATAGACGATCAATTCAATGTACTAATGAAAGGACCAGCCACCCGGGTAGCCACCATGACCCTGGATAAGGAGTGTTTGCTTTAAAGACTTAAATTTTCCGGGCTACCCAGAATCTGCAATCGTCTGAATATTTTTTGACCAATTCCGATTCATCCGCAATGGAGGATCGCATTTGATCGTATTCCAAAAGAAATCCGTTTTCTTTGAGATCCTTTTTAATCTCGGCAATATCTGGAACATGCAGATAGAGCATCCCTCTTACGGTTTCTTCATAGCGGTCCCCAAATTCGAGTAATTTTTCACCCTGCTGGTTTTTGCGCCAGAGTTTTCTTTCCACCGCCCAGAATTTTTTCCACTTTGGCATACTCCGGTCATGGGAAGTGAAAATAAATTTCCCGCCAGAAGTTAATACCCGGTTAATTTCCCTGATCGCACGGATCCGGTTTTCCCGCCCCGGAATTTGCATCAGCCCATTGAATCCGAAAATAACAGTGTCAAAGCTATCATTCTGATAAGACAGATCGGTGGCATCCGCCACTTCTAGCGGGATACTGTAATTCATTTTTGAGGCTATTTTTTTTGCCCCTTTGACCATGGCTGCAGAAAAATCCGAAGCATGTACTTTTTCATACCCGAGTTTTAGTAAACCAAAGGATATCCGACCACATCCACACCCCAGTTCTAAAATCCGGCTGGATAAATCGGGGATGTTTTTGGAGATTATGATTTTTTCAGACTTCCACAGACCCACTTGAGCAGTTGCCTCCTCATAGTGTTCCAAAACCGAATTCTGTGCATAATAACTCAGCACATGATCGCGGTTTATTTTCCCCAAACTATTCATTGGCAATGACTGATATTATTTTCGGACATAGTATCAAAACACAAGATCGCACTTGCCAAAGAGCCAAGAAATTGGTTTTTTATTTGATTTCCCATAAATCATGAAAGCCACTATCCGTACCCAAGGCAGCCAGTTTGTTGTAGAAAAAGGCGACAAGCTATTTGTTAACCGTTACCCCGAGACCAAAGAAGGGGATCAAGTCAAAATCGAGGATGTGTTGATGGTCGTGGAAGACGGCAAATCAACCTTCGGATCCCCCACCGTCGAAGGTGCTTCAGTAACTGCCAAGATCCTCGAGAATAAGAGGGATAAAAAAGTTATCGTTTTCAAAAAGAAACGCCGCCAGGGATACAAACGCCGTCGCGGACATCGCCAGCATTTATCTGTTATTGAAATCGAGTCCATCGATCTCAAGTAATTCATTTTATCACCAACCCTACTCAGTCATGGCACATAAAAAAGGACAAGGAACATCCAAGAACGGACGCGACAGCAACAGCAAACGCTTAGGAGTGAAGAAATTTGGTGGTGAATCTGTGCTCGCCGGTAATATTATTCTTCGTCAGCGCGGCACCAAGTATCACCCAGGTAAAAATGTTGGCCTTGGAAAAGACTTCACCCTCTTTGCTCTGACCCCCGGCAAAGTTGAGTTTGATAAGCCTCACCGTCTCGTAAACGTCCTGGCCGACTAATTCTTCAGGTCTAAGTAACCTGATCCATCCTGTTTGGTAAATCTCTTCGAGATTCTAAATGGAGCCAAACAACCCCTTTGATTCCCTGGATTCAGCCGAAATCGGTTCGGATGAGCCGGAAGAGCTTGTACAATTATCCTTTGAGGAAACCCGGGTGCTCGGCTCCTTAATCGAAAAGGAACTGACAACACCGGAATATTATCCGATGAGCCTGAATGGGCTCGTCAATGCCTGCAACCAAAAGAACAACCGTCTTCCCAAAACCAGCCTCGATGAAGAAGCGGTAAATCAGGCGATCGAGGAACTTCGTATTAAAAGACTGGCCCAGCGGGTCACTCTGGTGGGCTCACGGGTTCCCAAATTTCAACACAATGCGGAGAAAGAACTCGATTTGATCAAAGCTGAAAGAGCTCTGATTTGTGAACTGCTTAATCGTGGCCCCCAAACCACTGGGGAATTAAACAACCGGGCGAACCGAATGTTTACCTTTGATGGGATAAGCGATGTCGAAGACACGCTGACAGACATGATGGAACGCTCCCCCAGTCTGGTTGGAATCATGGAACCACGGCCTGGGCAGAAAGAGTCCCGTTGGTTTCATAAACTGGCACCTGCTCCGAAAATTGAGGAATTACAGGATGGAAGTGAAGTTTATGTACCAGCACCTGATCAGCGGCTTGATGAATTGGATAAAGTACTTGCTGAATTCAAGGACCTGAAGGAGGAAGTGGAAGCACTTCGTTACCAAGTCAGGGATTTGACCAATGATTTCCGGGATTTCCGAAAAGAATTTGAGTAATTGAATCTGGTTACACCCGGGTGGTACCCGTTTCCAAACCGGCAAGAAAATCCGCGTAGGCAGAGGCTATTCCATCCTCAAAAGGGATTTCAGACTTCCATCCCAGGGAATTAGCCAGGGATACATCCAATCGCTTCACTGGCATCCCATCCGGTCTGGTGGTATCGTTTATAATCTTTCCTTCATACCCAACCGTGGTGCGGACAAGTTCGGCAATTTCCTGAATGGAATGATCCACTCCGGTCCCCAGGTTTACCCAGTCGGGAGGCTCTTCAATTTGCAATAGAAATAATACCCCACTGGCAAGATCATCCACATGCATCAGTTCACGCCTTGGTTTACCAGTCCCCCAGATCTCCACCTCCAGTAAGCCAGCTTCTTTGGCCTCATGAAACCGTCGAATTAAGGCAGGTAAAACATGGGAATTCTCCCCCTCATAATTATCCCCCGGTCCATAAAGATTGGTGGGCATAGCACTATGAAAAAGCACCCCATATTGGTTACGATAGTGCCTACACATTTCCAAACCGGCTATTTTGGCCAATGCATATGCCTCATTGGTTTTCTCCAGCGGACCGGTAAGTAAATACTCTTCTTTAATCGGTTGCTTACTGGCACATGGATAGATGCAGGAACTTCCCAGATTGAGGAAACGCCCCACCCCACTTTTCCACGCAGCATGAATCAAATTCGAATTAATCAGTAAATTTTGATGAATAAATTCAGCCGGGTATGTATGGTTCGCATGAATTCCCCCCACCTTGGCCGCAGCATTAATAATAATGTCCGGCTTTCGCTCCTGAATAAATTGCTCAACGCTTGACTGGTTGAGCAGATCCAGTTCATCCCGGGATGCCAGAATTAATTCATTTTCAGAGCTCTGCTTCAGGGCACGGACCAATGCGGAACCAACCATTCCACGATGCCCGCTTACAAAGATCCTGGGCATGGGGTCAGGAAAGATTCGCTTCTGCCAGAGTCTTTTCCCGCTGGGCTAGTTTCATATCCTCTTCGACCATCAATTCAACTAATCCCTTAAAGGTGGTTTTAGGCTCCCATCCAAGCTGCTTCTTTGCTTTCTCTGGGTTGCCGATCAGTAAATCCACCTCGGCGGGTCGCTCGTACTTTTTATCGAACCCAACATACTCATTCCAGTCCAAATCGAGGCAGGCAAAAGTTTCTTCCAGAAACTCTTTCACCGTGTGGGTTTCATTGGTGGCGATGACATAATCATCAGGCTTATCCTGTTGCAGCATCAACCACATCGCTTCCACATACTCCTTGGCATATCCCCAGTCGCGTTTGGAATCGAGGTTTCCTAGAATTAATTTCTTTTGCAGACCTAATTTGATCCGGGTTGCTGCCCGGGTAATTTTCCGGGTGACAAAAGTTTCCCCACGTCGGGGAGATTCATGATTGAAAAGAATCCCACTACTTGCATGCATTCCGTAGGACTCCCGGTAATTCACGGTTAACCAGTGGGCATATACTTTGGCACAGGCATAGGGAGAACGTGGCCAGAACGGAGTGGTTTCCACCTGGGGTACTTCCTGCACCTTACCATACATTTCCGAAGAAGATGCCTGGTAGTAGCGTACCTTTTCCACCAATCCAGCCTCCCGGATTGCTTCCAGAATACGAACAGCAGCGAGTCCGGTTACATCCCCGGTATATTCAGGAACATCAAAAGATACCCGCACATGACTCTGTGCACCGAGGTTGTAGATCTCATCGGGTTGTAATTCGTAGAGAAGTTTGACCAACTGCACCGCATCCGCCAGATCCCCGTAATGAAGATACAAATTCGTATCATCCACCAAGGGATCTTTGTACAAATGATCCAATCGATCGGTATTAAAAGTGGATGCACGACGGACAATCCCGTGCACCTCATATCCCTTTTCAAGAAGTAATTCCGCCAGGTAGGATCCATCCTGCCCGGTAATACCAGTCACTAAAGCTTTTTTCATAAAGGAATACATATAACAATAAATCTGGCTCATCGTAAAGAAAGGAACATGGAATTCTTTTCAACATCGTTGACTTAGGACAGACCTAATATATCTTAAAACATTCTTTCCTTGGGGGATTAGCTCAGTTGGTTAGAGCGCATGCATGACACGCATGAGGTCGGCAGTTCGAATCTGCCATCTCCCACCATTTTTTTTGATTACTAGCAATTATGTCACGGCCGAAAAGTAAGATCGAATGGATCGTGATTATTGGTCTCTCCCTTCTCTTCGGGGCAATTTGGTTATTTGCACATTGGAATCTTTCCCGTAAACCACCCCACCACAAAGGACCAGGCAGTGCAGGCTATGTGGAACCTGCTCCTCCTCCACCCTCTCCTGAACAAAACAAGAGTGAGTAAACTGGCTGTGATCAGTGGTTGCTCCCGAGGCTTGGGACGGGCGATGGCATTGGAATTTTCATCCCGTGGATGGAGAGTAGCGGGCGGAGCCCGTACCTTGGATGCACTGAATGAACTCAGTCAGAAAATTAATACAGACTCTTTATTCCTTCCGCTGGATGTGACCGATCCAGAAAGTGTGGAATCCTTTGCTCAGCAAGTGGAAGGAAAATTTGGATCCCCCGATCTACTGGTAAACAATGCCGGCTTGATCAATCAAAATGCCCCGCTTACCAAAGTATCGCCCGATGAATTTGCTGCAGTTCTATCAGTCAATCTCGGGGGTATACACAACATGATCCGTTCCTTCGTTCCAATGATGGAAAAAGCAGGTCATGGAGTGATTGCGAATTTTAGTTCTTACTGGGGTCAATCCACCGCACCGGAAGTGGGTCCCTACTGTGCCACCAAGTGGGGAGTGGAAGGCCTCACCCGTTCTCTTGCTCAGGAATTACCATCGGGATTGGCAGCTGTTGCTTTTAATCCAGGTGTGATTAACACCGATATGTTACAGTCAACTTTTGGTGAACAGGCACATTCGTATCCATCACCTCAGGAGTGGGTAGTCGATGCAGTTAACCGATTGGAGAAATTATCACCTGTTGATAACGGTAAAACCTCTAATCCATAGCTTACCAACTTTTAATCTTTTCCTCTGCCCTATTTCCTACCATTACTTTACCCATGCTTGTACATATAGTCTTATTTTGGCTCAAAAAGGATTTGAGCAAAGATGATTTGATCATCTTTGAAAAAGAGGTCAGCTCACTGGGAAAAATTTCTTCAGTTGAACATCTATATTTGGGACAACCCGCGGGCACAACCAAACGACCAGTTATCGATGATTCTTATGATTTTTGCTTAACTGTAGTGCTTAAAGATATCGCCGCACATGATGCCTATCAGGAAGACACCATCCACTTGGAGTTCATTAAAAACTGTTCCCACATGTGGGAGAAAGTAAAGATATACGACGCTGAATAAAATTTTTTAGCGAAGTTCAGGCAAGCTAAACTGACAGTCCGAGCTTTTTCGCCTCCTCAGGATTTTCACGAAGTGCCTGCTTAAATTCTTCCACATCAAAATCGGCCACCACAAAGTCTCCGTTTTTGAGGGTTGGGGTTTTGGTCTGCCCGCTCACTTGCTGAAGTTCTG
>JAYPZT010000037.1:0-9971 GCA_038136415.1 Opitutales bacterium | reverse complement strand
CCACTGCCAAGGCCAAGCCAGCACGAAAAGTTTCCAAGTCCGTTCCCAAAAAAGCAGCGTCCAAGGCTGATACAAGCACTGTTGCTGCGGAAGTTAAATCTTCAGATAAGGCAACCACCGAAGATGTTCTTGGGCCTGACTCTGGTGCCCCAGCAGCAGAAACTGCAAAGGAAGCAACACCAGCTTCTGAGGAGTAAAATTCCGCACCTTTTTGTTCTTCGGGAAGTTTGGAAGTTTCCCGTCCTTACCTGTGTATTTCTTTGTTTGTATTCCCAATCTGTCTTTGGGGGTATTGAGTTAGAAATTCGTAATCGCACATTTATTACATCTCCGGAATTTTCCAGAATTCCAGAGTTATTTACTGGTCGGGAGTACAGTGGGACCAGACTTTATACCCGCTCCGATCCGTCTAATCGCTCAGGGTTCTACTTTGTGGTAAAAGTTAAAGGAAGGGGAAATTCTAATTTATCGGACCAGGCCCACTGGTCTCTGGATTGGGTCTCATCTTCATCACCGGAAGTTCAGTCGGTAAAACTTCCGGTAATGGAGAAAAATATTTTTGGAAAAGAAGTATTTATTGGCCTGACTGGAGAGGATTGGCCAGATCGGTCAATCAAACTTCTTGCTTGGAGATTAAGACTTATGGAGAATGACTTAAAGCCACTCTCTGAGAAGCAGAGTTTCTTGTGGTCCAAGTAGTTTTCTTACTTGGATTCTATGGCCGCTAAATGGAGCTCTTTGGGTGAGAAGCACCCAATATCCTACATAGGCCTGGAAGAGACTTTACTTGGAGGACAGAGCTTTTCATGGACACAATCGGCCAAAAATCAGTGGATTGGTGTTATTGGTCAGGCTGTGGTTCAGCTTAAATGGAATGATGGATTCGTTGATTGGCTTTCCTCCAATACTAATCTGGTGGGCAAAAAAGAATTGCTCGAATATTTGTGGCTTGATTCATCCTATGATGAGGCAGTTAGTTCCTTACCTTGGCGTAGTGACAGCGTTCTAAAATCCGCAATGGATCAGTTTGCTGGACTCAGAATTCTCAGGCAACCGATGGATGAAACCTTGTTTGTTTTTCTTTTAAGTTCAGCGAAGAGTATTCCTCAAATAAAAGTTCTCAGAGAAAAAACCTATCAATTGCTTGGAGAAAATCTTGGAAATGGTTTATACGCTTTTCCTGGTTGGAAACGCTTGAAGGACTTGTCAGAGAAAACGGCTCGTGATCTGGGTATGGGTTATCGGGCAAAATATGTGACGGGTGTAGCGGAATTCCTTAATAGTAAAACCGGTTGGCTGGAGAGCCTCACAGAGTTGAATTATTCTAAAGCCAAAAAAAAGTTACAAGAGTTGCCCGGAGTGGGGCCAAAAGTTGCTGATTGTGTTTTGCTTTTTGGAGGAAAGAAAAATCAGGCTTTTCCCATTGATACTTGGATTCTCCAGTCTTTAGAGTCCCAGTATGGTATGAATGGATGGAAGATTAATCAGATGCAGGATTTTGCCAGAATTCATTTCGGTGCCCATGCAGGGCTTGCCCAACAGTTCCTCTTTTCCTTTCAACGAAAAAAAGCATAATTCCCTAAATAAGTGAGTATTATTTTGACTAATCATGATGGAGGATGGACGAGTGGCATGAGTTTTGCGTAATCTCGACTGACGATGAATAACGAAGCCCAGTTCAACAATTACCAGATAGAACATTTCTTTGATGAGATGTTTGATGGTTCATGTCTTCCCAGGGCTCATTATGAAAAAATCTTCCAGCGATTTGATCGTTTAACAGAATTAGAAATCTCAGAACGTAGGCAGCAGGCAGACTCATCTTTTTTGGAACATGGTATTACTTTTACTGTTTATGGGGATGATGGTGGGACGGAGAGAATTTTCCCCTTTGACCTCTTACCAAGAGTTATTCCGGAAAGTGAATGGAATGTAATTGAAACTGGTTTGAGGCAGCGGATTATAGCACTGAATTTATTTCTTAATGATATTTATCAAGGTAGAAAAATTATTAAAGACGGTGTCATACCTGAGGAAATTGTAAATTCTTCCAAAAATTTCCGTCCTGAAATGGTGGGCTTTGTCCCCCCGCAGCAAGTATATGCTCATATTTGCGGAACGGATTTGATCCGTGATGACCAGGGAAATTATCTTGTTTTGGAGGATAATGCCCGTTGTCCATCAGGAGCCTCCTACCTTTTGGAAAACCGGGAAATTATGAAGCGTGCGTTTCCTCAAACTTTTGGAGGAATGTCGGTTCGATCGGTGGAAGAGTATCCGGATCTCCTCCTGCGTACCTTGGAGCATCTTTCACCAAGGAAGTCTCAAAAGCCTGTTTGTGTGCTTTTAACTCCAGGCGTTTACAACAGTGCATATTTTGAGCATACCTTTCTTGCCCGGCAAATGGGAATTGAGATTGTGGAAGGGAAAGACCTCATCGCGATTGACTCCTGTATTTACATGAGGACAACCCGGGGATTGGTTCAAGTCGATGTCATCTATCGAAGACTGGATGACGATTTCTTGGACCCACTGGTATTCAGGGAGGATTCGATGCTTGGGGTTTCTGGGTTAATGGATGCCTATTTGAAGGGAAATGTGGCTCTTGCTAACGCGGTAGGTACAGGTGTGGCTGATGATAAGGTGACCTACGCTTATGTGCCCGATATGATCAAGTATTACTTAGATCAGGACCCGATACTTGCCAATGTTCCCACCTACCTTTGCTGGAGAGAAAGTGATCGTGCCCATGTTTTGGAAAACTTGGAAAATTTAGTGGTCAAGGCTGCAAATGAATCCGGAGGCTATGGTATGCTGATCGGTAATCAATCCACTGCTGCGGAGAGGGAAGAGTTTGCGAGACTTATTCAAGCTCATCCGAGAGAGTATATTGCCCAACCCATTATCTCTCTTTCACGTCATCCTACCTTTTGTGAAGAAGGAATTGAAGGAAGGCATGTGGATTTGAGACCTTTTATTCTGTATGGGGAGGATGTTGAAATTGTTCCTGGGGGGTTGACCCGGGTTGCCCTCAAAAAGGGTTCATTGGTCGTTAATTCCTCGCAGGGTGGTGGTAGTAAAGACACCTGGGTATTAAAGGATTTCTAGGTCATGTTATCCAGAGTTGCAGATAATTTGTATTGGATGAGCCGTTATATCGAACGGGCAGAAGGAATGGCTCGCATGATCCAAGTGCACCAAAGTCAGGCATTGGAGTATGCTCAGGACGATCAACAAATCGAGGAGTTCTGGAAACCTGTACTGCTATCGATTTGTGCAGAGGATGTAAGACCTGAAAATGAAGGATATCGAAAAATTGGAAAGTCACTCATTTTTTCAACAAGCTTTTCAAATTCTATTTATTCCTGCATTGCTCATGCACGGGAAAATGCCCGAATGGTAAGGGATCAATTATCCGAAGAACTCTGGATTGAATTAAACAATATTTATCTCTTTTTCCAGAATGGTGAGGCTACTACAGAATATGACCACGGATCAGATTACTTACTCGACCGTATTATCCGGTTCTCTCTTGTCTTTCAGGGATTGGCTGATGCCACTATTCCTCATAGCGAAGGTTGGCGTTTTCTTTCACTGGGTAAATATTTGGAACGAGCGGACCAAACCAGCAGAATGCTGGACACCTTGAACTTTAAGACCAAAGAGCCCACCCGTGCTGATTTGATGTCGGTTCTTCGATGCTGCACTTCACTTTCTGCATTCAGGCAACAGTTTCGGGGTAATCTGTCTTTGCAAAATGTAGCGACCTTTCTTCTTTTCTCCGAGGACTTCCCCCGTTCGATTCGTTTTTGTGTGCGATCCATTGATTACAGTTTGCATTCAATTTCAGGTGTGCCCAGCGGTACCTTTGCCAACGAGGCAGAGCGCTTGACGGGTAGCACCTTAGCGATGGTTAATTTTACTGACTGGCAACAGGTCATGTCCAAAGGATTACATGAAACTTTGGATGAGTTGCAGACCACACTTATCAAAATTGGACAGCGGGTTTTCGAAACCTATGTCCTGCTCCCTTCTGAGATTCAAAGCCTGGGCGAGAAAAGTTCCGCCCAATTTATCCAAGCACAACAACAGCAGTGAACGGTTTGTGCGTTCGTTGCTTATCTGGGCTCTTTGGTTGAATTTGGAAAATGAAACTCTATATCTTTCATCGAACAAGTTATTCCTATCCTTCGCCTGTCAGGCAAAGCTACAATGAGCTGCGTTTGCATCCACTGAGCAACGATTGGCAGCATTGCAGTTCCTCCACCATCACTATTCTGCCGATTTGTAAATTGCGCAGCTACCTGGATCTTAATGGAAACATTGTTCATTACTTTGAATTACCAGAAGAGCATCAGAAGCTAGTGATTGAGTCCCGATCAATTGTGGAAACATCCTCGCGGGTCGATTTCGATCATTTTCCCTATGGGGTAAATCTTTCATCTCTATCAAAAATGGAGGGAGTGCCTGAATATCGTGATTATTTACAAACCTCGAGTTATGTGGAAATTAATCCCAATGTTTGGAGAATGGCGGTGGATTTGCGAGGCGATTCTAATGATGTTTTTCAGACTGCCTATCAGGTGATGGAGTTTATCTACAATAATTTTGAATATTGCAAATCAACCACCACGGTAAATACCCACGCCAATGAAGTATTGGATTTAAGGCGTGGGGTATGCCAGGACTTTGCCCATGCCGCTTTGGCTCTTTGCCGTTGCTTGGGAATCCCTGCAAGATATGTCAGCGGCTATTTTTTTGATCATACAAGAGGTAAGAAAATGAGAGGGGCGGAAGCATCCCATGCCTGGATTGAGGTAATGGTGAAGGGACATGGGTGGTTTGGTCTGGACCCTACCAACAACCGGGTGGTGGATGATACCTATGTGATTTTGGGAACAGGAAGGGATTATCGGGATGTCGCTCCGGTAACCGGTTCCTACTACGGTCCTTTACCGAATGCGTTTGATGTGACCGTCCGGGTAAAAAGAAAAGATTCTTAGGAATAAAATTCGGCCTTTCGATTCGCTCGTGGCACTGCATCGATCAATTTACGAGTGTACTCCATTTGAGGATCTCGGTAGATAGCTTCCGCGGTTCCAGTTTCCACAACTTTTCCATTTTGCATCACCGAAATTTCGTCTGACATAAATTTGACCACACCCAAATCATGAGAGATAAACAGGTAGGTTAATCCTCGGGATTCCTGAAGAGATTTCAAAAGATTAAGCACCTGTGCCTGAACCGATACATCCATCGCACTGACACATTCATCGCAAACAATAAATTTCGGTTCAGTGGTGAGTGCACGGGCCACGCATATTCGTTGTCTTTGACCACCGGAAAATTGATGGGGATAGCGGGACAGATGTTCACTGTTCAGCCCAACCTCCTCCAAGAGAGCAATGACCCGATCCTTTCGATCCTGCTTACTTTTTCCGATCCCATGAACCGTCATGGGCTCAATAAGGGTTTGCTCAATGGTAAGACGGGGATTCAACGAGGCATATGGATCCTGAAAAATGATCTGCATGGACTTGCGAAAATGAAGTTTTTGCAGAGACGATTCCTCTTGGATGGGTAAGCCGTGGAGAAGAATCTGTCCGGAAGTTTTTTTAATAAGTTGGAGAATAGAGCGACCAAGCGTAGTTTTACCTGAACCTGATTCGCCGACCAACCCATGAGTAGAACCTTCCCGAATTGCTAGGTTTACTTCATCCACTGCCCGAACCTTTCCATCGTTGGAAGTGAATTCAACCGTTAGCCCCTTAGTTTCCACCAGAATCTTTCTGCCAATAAGGGGCGGAGATGATGGGGGTGACTTTATGGCTTTTGGTTTCGAGTCTCCTGGGTTGATGAAATCATCCACTGTGGGTAGTCGGCTCGAGGAATTCTCCAGGGTAGGTCTGCAGGCAATCAGGGCTTTTACATAGGGGTGTTCAGGATTTCGAAAGAGCGAATTGGTATCATTTTGTTCAATCACTTTCCCCCGGTACATCACCACTACGCGGTCAGCCAGCTCCGCAACTAAGCCAAGGTCATGGCTGACAAAAAGTACACTAACCTTAAGTTTTTTGCATGCTTCTTTGAGAATGGATAAAATTTTTGCCTGCACGGTTACATCAAGTGCAGTGGTCGGTTCATCTGCCAGCAAGAGGGCGGGTTTTGTGATCAATGCCATGGCAATCATTGCCCGTTGCCGCATGCCACCAGAAAATTCGTGTGGATAAGAATTTGGGCTGGTACGAATACGATCTACCCCAACCTCCACGAGCATATCCGAGGCTTGTTGCATGGCTTCCTCAGGAGTTGCGAGGTTATGAATAATCAGGGGTTCTGCAACCTGCTCCAGAACCGTCAGGTAAGGGTTCAGGCAACTCATCGGATCCTGAAAGATCATGGATATTTCCTTACCTCTTATTTGCTGCATATTTTGCTCCTTTTGTTTGAGCAAATCTTTGCTGGTCCAATGGATGGCACCCTGAGATATTTCTGCAGGGGGGCAGGGAAGAAGCTGGAGAATAGAATTACAGGTAACTGATTTACCTGAGCCCGACTCTCCGACCAGGCCAACGATTTCACCCTCTTGGATCTCCAGATCGATATCATTGACTGCCTGAACTATTCCCTCACGGCTGTGGAAATTAACGGAAAGATTTTGGATATTCAACTGTCCCATAACTTATCCGTTTTTGGAGGATTTTGGATCCAGGGCATCCCGCAATCCATCTCCCAGAAAATTTAGGGCAAAGAGGGTTATGCAAAAAAACAGCCCGGGAAATAGAAGCAGCCATGGTGCAGCATCCATTTTCTCCGCTCCTTCTTTGATTAGACTTCCCCAGGAGCTCATGGGTGCCTGTACACCAAGCCCCAGAAAACTCAAAACAGCCTCAAGGAGCATCACCGCTGGTACGGTCAGGGTGGCATACACGATAATCGGCCCCAACAGATTGGGAAGAATATGACGAAAAATGATTCTCAAATTTGAGAAACCAAGGGCTCGGGCGGCTTCAATGAATTCTGTATTTTTGAGGTTTAAAGTCTGTGCCCGGGTGATTCGAGCCATCGTTAACCACTCAACTGCACCGATCGCGACAAATAAAAGGAGGAAATTTCTACCAAAAAGAACCATCAATAAAATCACGAAGATGATGAAGGGGAGAGAATAAAGAACATCCACGCCACGCATCATTAAAGAATCAACTCGGCCTCCTGCATACCCTGAAATCATTCCATAACTCACACCGATAACCAGGGAGACGAGGGTAGCAAGCAGACCGACCGCAAGAGATATTCTTCCCCCATAAGTGGTGCGGGCAAAAAGATCTCTTCCTAAATTGTCGGTTCCAAATAAATGCTCCCTGTCTGGAGACTGGAATACCTTGTCCAAATTTTGTTCTTCGTAGGAAAAAGAACAGAGGGCAGGGCCAAACAACGAGACAATAAAAATACCCGCAAGAACAAACAGGCTAAGCATAGCCATCCGGTTGGCCCGAAGTCGCAACCATGCATCCTTGCCGAGGGAGTTGGAGGTTAGTGTGCTCATTATGTCTGGCGGGCTTTGGGGTCGAGCCAGGCTTGAAGAACATCTACCAATAGATTCAGGAAAATAATCAAGGTGGCATAAAAAAGGACGGTCCCTAAAACCATGGTGTAATCGCGATTGAATGCCGCGGTCACAAAAAATTTACCAAGCCCAGGAATGAAGAAAATGCTTTCAATGACGAAAGAGCCGGTGATGAGTCCGGCAAAGGCTGGACCCAAAAAAGTGACCACCGGTAAGAGCCCGCCTTTCGCTGCATGCTTGGTTAAAATTCTCCACGAATTTGCTCCTTTCGCCCGGGCTGTTCTGATGTAATCGAGTTGCAGGGTTTCCAGCATTCCTGCACGGGTGAGACGGGCGATATAAGCAGCATAAAATAAACCGAGAGTAAGGGATGGGAGAACCCAGTCCCCAGGTCCGTACCAACCAAGGGGGGGCAAGACTCCAAGGTTTGTGGAAAGAGCAAAAATAAGAAGGGGCCCCAGAACAAAAGTAGGTAAACAAATTCCAGCCATTGACAAACTCATCGGTAAGTAATCCATCCAGGAATTTCGGCGAAGGGCAGCGATCATGCCAATTGGGATACCGATGCAAAGTGCAATAAGTAATGACAGTATCCCTAAGGTGAGGGAGACTGGAAATGCAGTAGCAATCAATTCAGAAACATCCCATTCCGGATATTTGAAAGAAGGCCCGAGGTCCCCATGCAAAAGATTTTGCAGATAAATGAGATACTGTTCGAACAGAGGACGATCCAGACCAAAATGACTCTCCAACTTTACTCTGATTTCCTCGGCAATGGCTTTCTCCGAATCAAAGGGTCCACCAGGTGCGAAACGGGTCATGAAAAAGGTCAGGGTAGCAATCACCCATAGGGTAGGTATGGCTTGAAGCAGGCGGGAAAGGAGCAATTTTCTCATGGGGCATTATCCCTTTCCAGATAAACATATTTGTAGGGATGATGATCCAGGAGGGTGGGATACCAGCCTTTCACCGAAGGATGCCGTAAGGTTAGGTGCACATAAAAGTAAAGGGGCAGAATGGGTGCTTCTTTGGCGAGGAGATCCTCACAGGTCTGAAAATATTCCCACCTGGTATCTGCTGAATTGGATGTTTCTGCCATGGATAAGGATTGATCATACTTTTCATTCTTCCAGCCGGTCATGTTCAGACCATCACCGCTTCGCCACATTTGAAGAAAAGTATGCGGATCAACATAGTCTCCGATCCATCCGGCCCGAGCCAGGGAAAAGTCTCCCTTGGATACGGTGGACAAAAATACTTTCCATTCCATGTTCAAAAGCTGAATTTCAACTCCCAGGGTTTCGTTCCACATCCCGTACAATGCTTCGGCTACTTTCTTATGCCCCTCGGAGGTATTGTAGGTAAGTTCGATGGGAGGTAATTTTTCCATCCCTTTTTCAGCTAAGTATGAATCCAGCAACTGTCTTGCTTTCTTTGGGTCAAAATGAAATCCATCTTGAGGAATAAATCCACCGGTTCCGGGTGGGGTAAAGCTCTTTGCGGGTGACTGTCCTCCTTTGAGTACTTTATCCACCAATCTTTGCCGGTCTACCGAAAGACAGAAAGCTTGCCTTACCCGGACATCATCAAAGGGTGGAGCTTTTAAGTTAAATCGATAAAAGTAGGTTCCGAGATAAGGTTCAAAATGTAATTCATCTGGATAATTTTCTTTGAGAAAATCAATCCGGTCGGCAGATACAGTTTGAGTTAGGTGTAGGAATCCGGAGCGATAGGCACGTTCTTCGGTGTAGGCAGCATCGATTGGATAGAAGCGAATTCCTTCCAACTTAACTGTGCTTGCATCCCAGTAGGTAGAGCTTTTTTGAACTTCTATTACAGAATTAATCTGGTGTTTTTTTAGATAAAATGGGCCATTGCCTACGAAGTTTTCGGGCTTTGTCCAGCCCGTGCCCATTTTTTCAAAAGCACCAAATTTTTCGATGGTTGGCTGGTGCACAGGAAACCAAGAATAATGATTCAATAATTCCAGAAAATAGGGAATGGGATTCTCTAGGGTAAGCTCCAGAGTTAAATTATCTAATGCCCTTACTCCAACCTCTGCCTCTTCCCAGCTTTTCTCTCCGCTGTGATAAATCTTGGCATTTTTTAAAGGGTAAAGCATGGAGGAGTAGGATGCTCCAAGATTTGGATTTAGAATTCTTCGGAATGAATAAACGAAATCGTTGGCAGTTACTGGATCGCCATTACTCCACTTAGCATTCGGACGCAGGTGAAAAGTGTAAACTTTCCCATCAGGGGAGATTTCCCAGTGCTTTGCGACTCCGGGAACTGGTTTTAAACTTTTTGGGTCTTCGGAAACTAAGCCCTCCATCAGTGCGGACAGAATATTATGAGCCGCAACACTGGTTGCCAGATGCGGATCGAGGTGCTGTGGTTCCGCACC
>JAYPZT010000036.1:3949-10017 GCA_038136415.1 Opitutales bacterium | reverse complement strand
GTCCCACATTTAACATAGTGAATACCCAAAAATTGTCTACGATTGGGGTTTGGAGTTGGTGAAGATGAGGAATTTGGGTTCCCTGGTTGCACGGATTTGTACTCCTATTCTTCCTCTGGCTTTGGTTCGTTTATTCCTCTGACCAATCCATCCACCCGTTTGCCGAGGATATTTGCCTGGACGGAAAGACCATCATTTCCCTGAATTACTTCAAAAACCCAGCTGCGTACTTTTTCCTCAAAAAACTTAAGTTTCATTTGGGACTCCGGATCCGCGGCGAGGGCGAGGAAACTGGTCTGCAGGTCATGGGTGGTTGCATCGTTTTGCCCAACCATTTCCTGCAGGGCCTGGGTGGAGGACTGAACCAGTTCCATGTCCACCTGAGCCGTTGGCTTCTGCAGAGGTTTTACATAGTGGGGAGCAGAGGGTTGTTTGATCAGAGGAGCAGAGGAACTGGCACCTTTGAAAAGTTTGAAGGATTTATCATCCTCCCCATCGCTGAAAAGGGAATGGTCATTAAACCTGAGTGAAACCAAAGACTTTAGTTCTTTCTTGAGAAGTTTATATTTTTTCCTGGATTCGGTTTCCTGCTTCTTGGTTACATTTTTAATCACATCCGCCTTGAGGGTAGGAGCAAGTTTACCAATGTCCTCGATGATAGAGATTGTACGAAGCAAAACATTTTGCTGGGTTTGCAAAAAGGATATAGCTCCCTGGAGGTACTCCTCCAAATTTTCTTTTGTTTTTAGAGGAGGCTGCTCATCCTTGGGCAGTTTCTGAAGAATTTTGTTCGAAAGTCTAAGTTTCATTAAACTACGAAATTTATGTAGTTACCCATTGATATTATCAAGATGAAAGCAAGGCACGCCCCATTTCGCATTCGGAATAGATGCCCGAGGCAACCAGTTGCTCGCCCATGTAGATGGCTAAGACCTGCCCGGGAGTAAGGGCACGTTGCGGTTCCTTAAAAAGGATTTCACATTTATTCGCTGCAATAAATTTGAGGGTAATTGGTGTGCTGGGGTCGCGGTATCTGGCTTTAGCAAGAAGTGGTTTGTTTTGAAAATCCTCCTTTTGATGCACCGATAAGATCCCAAAGTCCTCAATGATACATTTATGACCCCAGAGGGTGGATTCCTTCTGGTTTTCAAAAGCCACAATTAATTGATTGGTCGCCTCATTTTTTCCCGTAACCACATAAAATTCATTATCTGTATTGGATGGGATACCAATTCCGCGCCTCTGGCCCAAGGTGTAGCGGTGTAAACCAAGATGAGTGCCAAGAATTTTTCCAGATTCGGTGATAATTTCTCCGGGATTATCCTCAATAAAGTGGGATAAAAATTGAGGAATTTTCACTTTCCCCAGAAAACAGATTCCCTGGCTATCTTTTTTTTCTGCCACGGGCAGATCAAATTTCTTGGCCAATTGGCGCACCTCAGTTTTCGAAATTTCTCCGAGCGGAAACCTTGCTCCCTCGAGTTGTGCCCTGGTAATCCTGGCAAGGAAATAGGACTGATCCTTATTTTTATCCAGGCCTTCCCAAAGCTCAGGGAAGCCATGGACCCCCAATTTCCGCTGGCAGTAATGACCAGTGGCGAGGCAGTCAAATCCCTCCTTGTATGCATAGTCGAGTAAGGCACCAAATTTCATCCGACGATTGCATAGAATGTCCGGGTTTGGAGTGGTGCCCGTGGCATAACCTTCGACCATAGGATCGACCACTTCGTGCTGGTAAAAATCGACAAAATTGATCACCCGGAAAGGAATGGAAAGAGTATGAGCCACAGCCTCAGCATCGGATAAATCCCTGGCTCCGGGGCATTCCCCAAGCATATCTTCCTCGTGCTCCCAGGTACGAACATAGGCAGCCTCAATTTCCCGGTTGGATTCTTTGAGGAGTGCTGCAGTCACGGCACTATCCACCCCTCCGGAAAGAGCCACCAGTACACGTTCTTGATCAGATTTCATAGGAATTTTCGTGAGAATAGGGTATAAATTTAGCACGGCAAAATTTTTCGGTTCGCAAGCAGCATAAGGATTGGATTATTTGAACCTGTGTACAATCGTGGTGGATATGTTTGGGCTGAGGATTCCTCAGAATTTGCTATGCTCTTCCTGGAGGAAGACTGGACGGGCGACCGCTTGCCTGATGATTTGGTAGAGGAGGCGGGACTTCTTTCCTCGGTTACGGAATTGCTAAAACCAGAAGAAAGAGCTCAGTGGGGAGGGTATGCCAGATCCGGTGATCATGTGCTTTTCAGTCCCGGCATTGGAGCTGATTTTATCGAGCAAGGTGAGCGGGTCTTTCTGGTTGGTGATTTAAACCAGTGGGACTGGTCTGAAAATCCAGCGAAATGGGAGCTTATTTGCCGGGATCAGAATTTTTCCTTGAACCTCAATTGGGAGGAACTTGCTCAACTCCGCTCTTTTGAATTTAAGTTTCTTACTGACCGTGGAAGGTGGTTTGGACCCCACGATTTTTACCCCTCCACTAAGAAGGCGGAAAATGGAGCGACCAATTATCTCTTTGATTCGAGAAGATCAGGTAGGGATATTTTCAAAGTCATGCTCGTTAAGCCATCCACGGATCAAAGGCTTGATTTACTGAGAGAAAAAAAGCCCTCTGGAGAGTTTGGGTACAAAGTAGAAGATGGAAAAGCTGTTTTCAGATTGCATGCACCCAGAGCGGTAGTGGTGGAACTTTTAATCTACGAGGATGTGTCCATCAAAGAGCCAGTGCGTTATCCCTTACAGTCTGAAGAGGAGGGCAGTTGGATCGTAAGATTAAAAAGAAATATGGATGGTTGCTGGTATCGGTTTGCAGTCACCAATAGGGATCATCTGGGAAATCCTTTCACCAAATTGATTACCGATCCTTATGCCCGGGCGATGGTGGGGCGGGATGGTCCGGGGATCGCAGTGGAAAAACTAAAACCGCATGCGGAGCCATTTGTGCCGCCACCCATAGAAGAGATCGTCATCGTTGAGGCACACCTTCGTGATTTGTTGCAAAACGCCGATCTCGATCTGAAACCGGAAGAGAGGCAAAACTTTGCCGGTCTTACCAGTTGGCTGAGATCCGAAGATTGCTACCTGAGGAAACTTGGAGCGAATGTGGTGGAGTTACAACCGATTCAGGAATTTGATGCCCGTAAAAAAGAGGAATATCATTGGGGCTACATGCCGGTAAATTTTTTCTCACCTGCTTCGGTGTATGCATCCAATCCGTTGGATGGATCGGTGATGCAAGAGTTTCGGGACTTGGTGGATGCTTTCCATCAGGCTGGGATATCCGTGGTGCTTGATGTGGTTTACAATCATGTGGGAATTCCTCCTCACCTCATTTTCCTGGATCGTGAATTATATTTTATTACCAATGATCAGGGAGAATTAACCAACCATAGTGGTTGTGGAAATGATCTGGATTGTACCTCTGAAGCTACGAAGAAATTAATTCTCGATAGCCTGATTTATCTGGTTCAGTCCTTTGATGTGGATGGGTTCAGGTTTGATCTGGGAGAACTGATCGGAGCAGAATTTCTTTCTGAAATTGAACAGGAGTTGAAAATACATAAGCCGGGAATTCTTCTCTTTGCAGAACCCTGGAGTTTCCGGGGAAGATTGCCTGAGTCGATGAATCAAACAACTTACGGGCTGTGGAGTGATGCCTGTCGCGAGAATCTGCTCGGATATGCAAAAGGGCAGTCAGGTTGTGAGGTGGTTGAAGCAGTAATTGATGGTCGATTAGACTCCCAAAATAAGGAATTCTGCCAGTCGGTGAATTACCTGGAGTCTCATGATGATTATGCCTTACTTGACCGGTTTAGGGACTTGGCAGTCTGGACCGAAGAGGAGCCACCCGAGGAGGTTAGAAAGCGTTATCTCCTTGCGATGGGTGTTTTACTTTCTGCTCCCGGGGTGCCCATGCTTCCTGCTGGCGGTGATTTTCTCAGGCACAAAAAAGGGGTAAGAAATACCTACCTCAGGGGAGATTTAAATGCCTTGGATTACAAGCTGGAAGATTGCTACAGGGAAGAGCTGACTTTCCTCAGGGCAATGATTCGCTTACGTTTATCTGATCATGGGGAATTTTCCCGAAGAAGTAAAAAGACTACATGGGACCGGAAATTCTTTTTCACCGATGGAGCAAATGGTATTGGTTGGTTCTGGAAAAGCCCTTGTTTGGGGAATGAATATTTAATTCAGGTAAATGCGGGACAAGATTATCAGCATTTATGTGAATGGGATAAGACATGGTCGGAAGGAAATTACCAAACTCTGCTTTCTACTCTCCCTGAAGATCAGATCCCTGGAGCTTTACCTCCGCTATCTTTTAGCTGGTTTCTTAGAAAAGTCTGCCATTCTCAGCATAATAACTGATTAAACCATGCCGTAGGTTGTAATAGGAGTGGGTCATCTGGGTAACTCCTAAAAAATTCATTACACATTCAACAGCAAGTAAACCCGCGGGGAAGATGTCTGCCCGGTCCGCAGGAAGTTCAGGGAATTCAAGGATTCTTTGCTCGATATCTTTTGAGGATAGATTCTGCCGAATCTTGGCGATCCCATCCTTGGTCATTTGTGGACTGTCTGCTTCGCCGTTCAGAAGTTTTCTGAGATAAACCAAGGTACCTCCACATCCGACGAGAAGGGGGTTTGGTTGACTGAATTCTTTGCCCAATTTCTTAAGCTGAGAGTTTATGAAATTTTCCATAAGCACAATTTCCTGATGCGGGTAGGGTAGGCTGGAATCCTGTAAGAATTGCTGAGCCAAGGAAACCGCACCTATGGGCATGCTTTTTACAGCCTTCACCTGACGGTTTACCACCTGAATGATCTCGAGACTGCCACCTCCGATATCCAGGGCCCAAAAATCTTCGCAATCACAAAGATACGGATCTGCCAGAATGCCCTGGGCAATCCCGGTTGCCTCCTGTTCGCCACTGAGAATGGTAAGATTTATTCCCAGTGTGCTGCTGATTTGATCGACAATTTCAGCGGAGTTGCCTGCTCTTCGCAGACCTTCTGTCGCCACCGCAAAGATTGAATCAGAATTATGTGACTCAGCGAAATCTTTGAGTTTTTGTAAGCAATTAAGCAGAAGATTAATATTTTGCTGCCCGATAATGGTTTCATCCCTAGTGGGCTTAATGAGCCGGCAAGGAAAGGTAGACTGGGCAATTTCCTGAATCCCTGATTCGGCTAGGCAATCCGCAATCAGAATCTTGGTGGTATTCGATCCAATATCAATCAGGCCGATTCTCATTCCGCATCTTCGAAGGAATATCCGGCAGGAGCGACAACCAGTGTGAATTCACCTTTGGTACTTCTTTGTGCCACTAATGGGCGAATTTTCGAAAGAGCTCCGGAGAGAATAGTCTCGTGGACTTTGGTCAATTCACGGGCAACACACACAAACCGCTCAGGACCGTAAGCGGACTCAAGCAAAGAAAGTGTTTTCTCGATCTTATATTTGGATTCGTAAAAAATTAAGGAACCTGAGAAATCCTTCCATTTTTCAAGAATCTGCAGGACTCCATTTTTTTTCTTGGGTAAAAATCCATGAAAAAGGAACTGATGGGTAGGTAGTCCGGATGCTGCCAGAGCAGTGATAGCAGCATTTGGACCAGGGATAGGAATGACCTTAAGGTGATGAGTATGACAGGCACGAACGAGCCGAAAACCGGGGTCACTAATGGCTGGGTAACCAGCATCGGAGAGCAGGGCAATAGATTTACCCTCGATCATTGCCTGGCACAGCTCGATTGATTTTGAGCGCTCGTTCTCTTCACGATATGAGACCAGAGGAGTGTTTAGTCCTAAGTGACCCATTAATTTCGAAGTGACTCTTGTGTCTTCACAGGCAATCAGGTCTACCCCTGCAAGCACTTCGGTAAACCTGGAAGACAAATCGTTGAGGTTACCAATAGGGCTGGCTACCAAATAAAGTTTACCGGAGTTTGGGCTTTCCGGTGACATGCCGATGGGCTCTCTAATTACCGGTTGCCCCGGTCAAATCCTCCGGGAAGACTGTATTCCCAGCTGGCTGGTCTGCTTTGAGGAAT
>JAYPZT010000036.1:0-3849 GCA_038136415.1 Opitutales bacterium | reverse complement strand
TCCAGGGTAACAATTCTTTGATCGGATAATCGTTGTTTTTCCTCTGCTGCCATTTTTTCAGATTCACGTTCTTCCTTCTCGAGTGCTAAATCTGCTTTTACACCTTCCAGTTCAACAGTGAGCTTAGCGTTTTGATCTTCAATTTGCTCTTTAAGTTCTTTCTCCCTGGCAAAGTAATTCTGATATTCTCGGAGTTGTTGATCACGATCGACTACCATGGAACGCAATTTGGTAATGTCTCCAAATTTGTTGTGTCTATCCTTGTAGAGCATACCAATCACTGTACGTAAGCGGTTATCTCTAGGCACACCTTTTACAATCGTACCATCCTCTTTTTTGACATCTGCGTAGGGGAACTTTTCTTCATCAGAAAAAGGATCCTTAAATCCAGCAGGAGGCGAAAGTTTTACTGCAGGGTTTGGTTGCCAGGTTTTGGACTCACTGTTCCAAATCAAGGAGTCAGGACCATACTCCATAGCGTATGTATCAAGAGCATCGCGATAATCCGGGTTGCGTAAAATTACATCTTCTGCGGAACGCAATGAATCAACTGCTTCCTCAAGAGGATTAGCATCATTTTGCCCGACCGGATCATTGGCATCAAAAATTTCGGCAAAATCTCCTTTCTTTTTATCTACATCTTTCCACTGAGTCTCGCGTTCTGATTGTAGAATGTCGTAGGCGGTCGATACCACTTCATCGAGAAAGGAGTTAGATTTTTGTCTGTCTTCCTGCCATTTTAACCATAAAACACCAGCCAATCCGGCGAGCGAGAGAAGGCCAAGAAGTCGAAAAATTACTGCCAATGCATTCATCTACGAAAATTTAGTCACAAAATCCGAGTTAAATCAATGAATCTTTACAGGGTAAATTAAATAACAATCAAAACCATTAAGAGTAGGCTCTTACTTTGTAAATCTGTGCACGGTTAGCGCCATGAGTGGAAATCACTTCAATTTCCAGAGAAACCACCGAAACTTCATCAAATTCATGCCTGACACTGGGGATGAAATTATGGTTGTTTTCGGCCAGTAGAAAGGATTTACCGGATTCATTGGTACCATAAATCCTGTAGGATTTAATCAGGGCAGGCATGGGGTGCTCTACGAAGGGAGTGGGATAAGAGTCCCAGATATTTTCATAGGAGGAATCAAAATCTATACAAATTGTTGAAATTTCCACAGGTTTTTTCCATTTCAATTCCACAAATTCGGGGTATTTGAAGTCTGTGGTTTCGGAAATCCATAAGTTTGGAAGATTGGTCGGTTTCCTCGGTGATTGGGCTGTTTCCTTCGCGGAATACACATTTTGATAAGGAAGAATCTCGAGTTGTGGACCGCGGGCAAGGGAACAATCTGCTGGGTGGTGGGTGCTGTAGTTGTTGTAGGGATTATTGCCGGTCAGGGAAAGTAATTTTCTGGGATACTGGGAGAGAATACCAACGGGTGGTGAAACTTGCTCACCAATTCTAAAAGAACTTGTGCTCCGTAACTCCAGAAAATGCCAGCCAGGGGATTGGATAGCACACCCAAAAGGTAGAGAGACCCATGAGGGAGAAGCATTCTCGAGCGAGATTTCTCCGGTCTCGATGCAGTTCCCGGGGATGGACTGCTGGTGCCCGCTTCCCTGTAAAAGCTTATATTGAAGAAGGGAAGATTCTTCTCCTTCTATGAAGATTTTTACGCTATCGAGCACATCAGAATGAATCGGAAGCTGCAGCAATGCACTCTGGGTATTTGGTCCCCAGCAGGAGCCGAGTGCATCTGGGGCAGAAAAACTTTTTAGGGTGGAAGATGCAGTGGTTGAAGAAAGTGGTGCCAGATCCCCGGGGTCATCCTGACAGGTTAGGTGGGTGGAGTGATTTACAGACTGCAGGCGTAAATGTAGGGCTTGAATGTGTCCATTCTTGGCAATGGTTCGAGGTAATCTTTTCTTTTCAAGGCATTCCGCCACGCAAAGCCCAGCAGCTTCCCCAAGTTGTGCAGCCGTCGGTGGATGGCTGATACATGAGGAAACTTGAGCAGAACAAGAGGCATGCTCACCCGCCCACAGAAGATTTTTTATCTCCTTCGAAATGAGCGTTCTTAGTGGAATTTCAAAAGGCTGAGGAGGGACAATTTTTCCGGCATCTGACAACAAGAGCGATTGATCGGAGGGAAGGGGAGCCCGGCACACAGCCACGGAGTCCTCAAAAGTGGATCCATTGGTAATATCATCGAAATCTAAAAAATACTCTCCGAGTCCTCGAAATGAATTTTTAAGATGCGGGATGGGAGAGATCTCCACCAGACTCAGGTTTTGGGCAATTTCCTTAATCGGAGATCTGTTTTTTAAAAAGTCCCAGGCAGCCCATGCGACTTCTTCCGCAGGAGAGGATTGATTAATCGAGTCCTGACTGAGCCATTCGAGATAATGATATCCGGTTAGGGATGTTTCCAGTGATTTCATCCAGGCTAACCTTGCGGAGACTGCATTTTGTTCCCATCTGATTTTTACCCACTCTGGGCACCTGAAAGGAATAACTGAATCGGTTTCCTCAACCCTCAAAACCACTGCCGACTTTTCCACCTGCAGATTTGGGGATAAATCGTTTTCATCCTTCCATTCTTGCCCGGGAACATGTTCTCCCGAGATGCCAGCTAATCGCGCAAGGATTCCTGATCCAGTGCAGTCAATAAAGTATTGTGCTCTAAACAGAATTCTTTCCCCAGTGCTTTCGCAGAATGATAAAATCGAGGATATCCGATCCTCTGATTCCTTCAATCTGGCTTCAGAGACGGACTGGTCAGTGAAAATTTTGATTCTTTGCTCGAGAGAGATAAATTCCCTCAGGGCTCTGGAAAATCCTAAATGATTGCCTTCAGGATTGTTTTTGTACGCAAATGCCAAAACTTCATCCAGTAACCCGGATTCCCTGCAATAGGGAAAATTGGACATGTTTCTGGAATCGTATTTTGTTCGTGAAATAGGAGATAGACGCCCCCCAAAGTAGGAGGTTTTTTCGATTAAATGAACCGTCAGTCCAGACCGGGCAGCCGAAACTGCAGCACAAATACCGGCTAATCCAGCTCCTACAACAAGCAAATCAGATCTTTGAGGCTTAGTTTTCAAAAAAGGTCAGAAAGTAACAGAGATGATTTTTGTTCAACACCATTCATTAATTTAATTCTGTGTCGAATTGAAAACCTCTAATACAGCTCATTAAGTAAAATTAATACCTAGTGTTTAATTTTTTTAATATTGTGGCACTAGGGAAGCCCGAATATCAAAACATCCTTAATAATTAAGTTGTCATTCATCCCAGCCTTCTATTTTCATTCAAAAGCCCACTCACTTCTAATTAATGAGAAATATCTTCCCACGATGGTCCAATACCGTTCCGGTTAAGCTTATTGTGGCCTTGGGCATGGTTGGAACTGCGGTGGTTGCTGGCATCACTTACTATGCAACTCCTAAATATACCCGGGTTGGCTACCAACCCACCCAGCCAGTAAGTTACAATCATGAATTTCATGCTGGTGAGTTGGGGATCGATTGTCGTTATTGCCATACAGGAGTGGACAAATCATCCCATGCGAATGTTCCAGGTGCTCATGTCTGTATGTCGTGTCACCAAAACATCAAAGCAGATTCCCCGCTTTTAGAACCCGTTCGTGATTCCTACTATGGTGAGGACGCGAATAAAGATGGCAAACTTTCCGAAGGTGAGGACTTAAACGGTGATGGTATCCTCAATGCTGGTCCTGCTATTCCATGGGTGCGTGTCCACAAGGCACCTGATTATGTGTACTTCAATCATGCCGTTCATGTGAACCGTGGAATCAGCTGTGTTGAATGTCATGGACGGGT
>JAYPZT010000035.1:0-10304 GCA_038136415.1 Opitutales bacterium | reverse complement strand
TCCATCAGGGTTTCACCATTAGGGCCCACAGGGTCCACCTGTTTTAAGCCGCCATAACGGCTGCCCATTCCGGCGGCAAGAACGAGTAAAGAAGGAGTGTTTTGTTCAGAAATCATTGCGAAGTGCGAAGGATAAAAAATCAAGAACCTGCATGGCAGTAACTGCTTCCTGCCCATTCTGTCTGGCCAAAGCTTCTGCCGCACGCCCATGCCACAGCACACCCAAGGCCACACTCTCCTCAAGTGTACGGTCCCCACGGGCAAGCAATGATCCAATGATTCCACTGAGTAAATCACCGCTTCCTCCCCTAGCTAAAACCGTACTTCCGGAAAATAAATGTAACCTGGATGCTTTTGTTAAAACCTGAGGATGCGGGCCCTTCTTAACCAGAATACCGGCAAATCCTGTGAGGTATGAATCCACAGTTTGTTTTTCCTGCAACCGTTCCAACTCTCCCGCATGCGGTGTAAGCACAAGATTTTTCCGGTCTTTTAAAGGTTCAATAATCTGGGGTCTCAAGCCATCTGCATCCAGTAAGACGGGTTTGGAGAACAGTTTAGCAACTTCGCGGATCAAAGCATGCGATTCCTCTTCCATCCCGATACCGGGACCCATGACCAAGGCATCCGCCCGATCCAAAAACTGCCTGACTTTTCCCAACCCCTCCAATGCCAAACCTCCATTTGGAGTTTCAGGCAAAGGAACCCACATCGCTTCCGGACAAGATGCCACAAAGGAAGGATGCAAGGATTCTGGAATGCAAAAAGTGAGCAAGCCTACGCCCGATCTCAGGGCAGCTCTTGCACACATCATCGCTGCTCCACCCAATTCCCTGGAACCCGCGATCCCAAGAAGATGACCATAGTCTCGTTTATCCGAATGAACGGGTCGTAATTTTCGTAAAACGGGAAGTGCGGAGGATCGAAGAATTTTGGGGCAATCCGCAAAGTCGCTTTCCCGTGATGATTCAAAAAAACCGAGATCCAAGTACCGCAACCTACCCAACCATGGCTGTTGATCTTCCCGTAAGACAGGTGTTTTTACGATGCCCGTACAATAGGTAAAATCTGCTCGGATCGGTTCATCGGCCTCACTTTCAACCTCGGTGACACCGGTGGGCAGATCAATCGAAACCCGGACAGATATTTGATCAGATTGATTGATGATACGAATCCATTGAGCGAGCTCATCTTTTAATCCGGGCTTCCCCTGCATGCCCAGAATACCATCCAGTAACAAATCAAATCCACGATCATTGGTAATTTCATCCCAGCAGGAGTTGAGCTCCTCAGAATTTGAGCCTTTCACCACCGGCAAAATTTCCACCCGCTTGGAAGCAAATTCAATCAACTCTTCGAAGGCCCGCTGCGTCAACGGCCGGCAGTTTTCTTTTGGCTCAAATGGCCAAATCACCGCTCGCGCAGTGGGAATGGTGCGCAAGAATCGCCTCGCAGCAATGAGGGCATCGGCCCCGTTGTGACCTTTCCCTGCAAGCACGATTAGTCTTGGGCGGTGGGGAATGGTGCGGAGCTCACGCATGTCACGCAGGGCTGAATCTGCCACAGCCTCCCCAGCCTTGGTCATTACCTCCCACTGCAAATCTTCATCGCCGTTGAAAAATCCCTCTTCAAAAGCGAGAGCATCCGCTGGGCTTAGAATAGGATCTGTGGGCAAGCTCATCATTCTTTGATTAATACAGCAACCGCTGATGCAACATTCTCCAGGTGAGATAAACTGATCAAAGCAGATCCAGCACCGATATGATTCAGTGCCTTTAACCCATGGGCAGAAAAATGAGCTAAGGGTTTGCCATTCTCTTCTTTTTTCACCTCAACATCGAGCCACCCGAATTCTTTACCTATCCCGGTACCCAGTGCTTTGGACACCGCTTCTTTCACTGCAAACCGGGCCGCCAGACAGGGGGCAGG
The DNA here is from genome assembly GCA_038136415.1 of Opitutales bacterium. Lineage (GTDB taxonomy): Bacteria > Verrucomicrobiota > Verrucomicrobiia > Opitutales > Seribacteraceae > Chordibacter. Next base: position 8,376 of record JAYPZT010000035.1, on the reverse strand, counting down.
ATCTGCCCGCTCCATACAGGAATTCTGCTCCCCGGGAGTGAACACCTTGTTGAGAAATGCATTTCCATGCCGCTTTACAGAATCACGGATTCGGGACACCTCAATCTGATCGATTCCCACACCCACCACATTCGCACCTTGAGAAATCTGTGGAATCTCCATCAGGAATTGAGCAAACTACGCATGGTCGAAACTGCTTCGCTCAAACCATTTTCCAAAGACCGGCAAATAATGCTATGTCCGATATTAAACTCTGTTACCTGGTCGAGTGTCTTTGCTCCCTCCACATTTTCATAATTGATCCCGTGTCCGGCATTAACCTGCAACCCCAGAGATATGCCGACCTCCATACCCTCATGGAGGATGCTAAGTTCATGACCACGCTTATCAGGGCAGAGCCATGCTCTGGCAAAACTTCCAGTGTGTAATTCCACCCAGGGAGATCCAATTTTTGCAGAGGCTTCCAATTGTTGAGGGTCTGGGTCCACAAACATACTTGTCGGAATATTTTTTTCACTAAATGCAGACACTGCCTCCTGAGCACGACTGAGATTACCAACCACATCAAGCCCCCCTTCTGTGGTTACTTCCATGCGATGCTCGGGAACCAGGCAGACACTGTCCGGATTCAGGGATAGTGCCAGTTCCACCATCTCTTCGGATAAAGACACTTCCAGGTTCAGGCGGGTTTTTTTACGCTCAAGATATCGCTGCACATCCTCCACCTGAACATGCCTGCGGTCCTCCCTTACATGCATGGTAATACCATCTGCCCCGGCATCTTCCGCCAACCATGCCATTGCGGCTGGATCAGGTTCGACAAAACCACCAAAAGTGTTGGGCTCGTCCCGGTATCGTGCCTGTCGCAAAGTTGCCACATGATCCACATTGACTCCTAATAAAATCATTATTCCAGAAGGATAAGTTTTTTTAGATCAAACTCAACTGGGTTTGTACATCTTCAGCTGGGCTTTCTATTTCTTCTTCATTGAGCAGATTTCTTAAAAATCGTGGTCGATGACACACAGTGGGGCCGAGATTTGTTAAAGCCTGCAAATGAACCGGAGCTCCATATCCTTTATTGGAAGCAAACCCATAATCAGGAAATTCCAGATCCAATTTTTTCATTAACTGATCCCGGGTAACTTTGGCCAGTAACGAGGCCATAGCCACAGCCAGGGAAAGAGTATCTCCTTTGACCAAACCCTGGTGTGAGTAACTTAATTTTTTCATTGGCTTGCCGTCCACAAGCACCGCCCACTCGTTTTTGGGGTGATCGCTATCCTCAAATAAAGCTCCTTCACTTATCACTGGCTGCCATAATTTATCACTTCTTTGCGAGGCCAGTTCCATTGCCCTCTGCATCGCCAGGCATGTAGCTCCAACAATATTATGCTCCTCAATCTCGGATACGGAAGCACTACCGGTAGCTCCGAAAATCTTTTGGGATTCAATTAATTGCTGGATCCTTTGGAACAAACTCTCGCGTTTTTCCTCATGAAATTGCTTGGAGTCATTGATTTCCTTCACGGTGTTACGATTTTTTGCATCCTTGAAAAATTCTGCCGGCAAAATCACACAACCAGCAACCACCGGACCGGCCAGGCATCCCCTTCCCGCTTCATCCACTCCGACTACACCGCATCTCCCTTTGGCTAGCTTGCGGTCATAAGTCCATCGCGGATTGGGCATGTCTATTTTCTCCCCCAGTTAGGATTCCATGCTTTTTTTGCAGGGGGTGTTTTGCCCATGGCTTCATAGGCAGTCTTAAAGTGCAATTTGCAAAATTCTCCCATTTTTTGCTCACCAAACCGTGCAAATAATTCTCTGGCCGCATCTTTGGCTTGTACCCCAGAACCTTTGGGCAAGCTCTGGCCTGCCTGTTCTTCCAATTTTTTCATCTGCTCCAACCAGGTTGCCCGGGCAATAATCGAAGCCGCAGCCACCACTGGATCTTCCTCGGCTTTGGTTCTCATCTTCAGTTCAAAGGATGGATCTTTGACATATTTTTGCACCAGGGGCTGTTTGGAAAATTGATCAAGTAATCCCCATTTAGGCTGCCTGAGCTCAAGAGCATCCAAAAGAGCACGGCCATGCAACCAGGCAAGCAACTTGTTCAAATTGTCACCAAATTTACCATACAGTTCATTGTATTTAAGCATCCCGGTGTAAGCTGTTTTTACTACCACACCCTTGGTTTCTTTGATTGACTTTGCCATCTTCATAATGGCTCCATCGGTGATGGTTTTACTGTCCCGGATTCCTCTCTCCATCCATTCCCTGACCATATCGCCATCTGCGACCACGCAGGCCGAAACAACCGGACCAAACAGGTCACCTTTTCCACTTTCATCCAAGCCGGCATGAGGCTCAAACCATTCCGGATTATTCACCTCTTCATAGCCAAGTAGAAATTCACCGGTAATTTCAGGCTCCAGAATATTACTGACAAAATCTTCCGTTTTGCCCCCCTGAACCACGAGTTTGCCACTTTCATAGGCGACCACTTTTACCCCATCCCCATCAAATGCATGACGGGCGTATGGCACAGTACGGCTTGGCCAACCCCTAGTGCTAAGGGCGGCACCTAGTTTATCCATCTGCTCCGAAGTTAGTTTCAGGGTATAAGATGTTTTCTTTTTAGGTTGGTTTGTACCTTCTGTTTTTACCGATCTTGCCATTTGACACATATCCATGAGAAAGAGATCACAAAAACGCAACTGCCAAGCATGCAAATTTTAGCTCATTCCAAGTGGATAGAATCCCCAGACAAGGTATCTGCATACCAACTGTCCCTGCTTCAATGGTACGAAGAGAACAAGCGTGACTTACCTTGGAGAAGCCAACCATCTCTTTATAAAACCGTTGTTTCAGAATTTATGCTCCAGCAAACCAGGGTGACCACTGCCCTGCCTTACTTCGAGAACTGGATGCAGAAATTCCCGGATTTTGAAAAACTTGCAGAGGCAAGGGAAGAAAAAGTCCTCAAAGCCTGGGAAGGACTGGGTTATTACTCCCGGGCTCGCAACCTGCACAAATTATCAAAAATAGCTGCCTGCTGGGAATCTCCCCCAAAAAGCGTGAATGAATGGATAAAATTGCCCGGAGTCGGGCCCTACATTGCTGCTGCAGTAACCAGTATTTCTTTTGGACTATCTGCAGCGGTATGCGACGGCAATGTGGTGCGGGTCATAAGCAGACTCTTGGAAATTAATGAAACCTTTAAAGATGGTGCAACCGCTCAAAAGAAAATCCGCCCATTTGCCCAAAAATTGATCTGCCCGGATCATTCGGGGAATTACAACCAGGCCATTATGGAGCTCGGTGCAACCGTTTGCCATCGGTCCAATCCACTCTGTACGACCTGCCCGGTCATAGCTTTCTGCAAAGCGGGACAAAGCGGGAACTGGTCAAAATTTCCCGCCATTTCTCCAAAACCTAAAAAAACAAAAGAAGTCATCAGACTATGGGTGGAACAAGAAGATCAACTCTTACTACACTCTTCATCTGATGGGAGACTAAAGGGCATTTACGAGTTACCCAGCGAACTTCCTTTTGCTGATGAATTTTCACTGGGCACCCCGGATGAAATCGCTGTCCGTCGCCGCACCATTGGAAATGTGGAATACACGGAAAAGATTTTCAGAACCAATTTCCCCAAAGCACCCGGTCAATCATTACCGGATGGATACCTGTGGGTGAAGTGGTCGGAGATGGATAAAGTTACTTTGTCTGGCCCACACCGGAAGTGGATAACTGAACTAAAGAAATAATTTCTCAAGACGGCGGAAAATCACTTTCTGCAAATTCCACAAATTCCTGAATCACTCCGTCAAAGGATCCATTGGAAAAAAATACCACCAGCAGTTTTTCATCTGGTTCAGCAAATTCTCGTTTCTTCAGGTAAGCACCCAACTGTTGATTGGTGGAAAACGCCTCTCCTTGTTTTCCTTCCGAACGGATAAACTGAATCATTTGCGCAGGATCAATTCTTTCCTGCTTAGGCATTCGTTCCGCCCGGTGAACCTGCCCAATCAGTGCGAGATCTGCCAATGCCAAGGACTGGGCAAATCGATCCTGAAAGACATTGGTCACCGCGGTGTTACTGCGGGGTTCGAAGCAGGCAACTATTTTCCTGTCTGGCCACCGGGCACGGAGGGACTCGAGAGCACCTGCAATAGCTGTAGGATGATGAGCAAAATCTGAAAGAATGGTCAGGGATGGAGAATCAAATAATTGTTCCTGCCTTCTTTTCACCCCCCTGCATTTTGAAAAATCAGGTATTCGTGTGCCAGAGAATGGATTATCTGAGATATTTTCATCCGTAAGTTCGAGTTTTTGGGATAAACAGGATGATAGGATGGCCATGGCTAAGTTACGGGCATTGAAGAGACCGTGCATCGACCAGTTGATTTGAACAACCAGCTCTCCTTTCCAGATCAAGTGAAACCTGCTTCCCGTTGCATCTTCCTCAAACTGATCAATCACCAAGTCATTGCTCTGGCCCACACCGACAGTGATGGTGTTGGTCCACGGGGCATCCGGCAGATCCCGCAAATTAGGATCATCCCCATTCATAAGAATATATCCATTCGATGGCACAATCCTCAAAAGATGGGAAAAACTACGGGCTATATCCTGCAAATCCCTAAAAATATCCCCGTGATCAAACTCCAAATTGTTAAGAATTAAAATGCGGGGACGATAATGGATAAATTTACTTCGCTTATCAAAAAAAGCCGAATCATACTCATCTCCCTCAATCACAAACGGGGCAGAGAAATCGCCCAGTTCATTCCCGGAAGGAAGATCCAAGGGCACCCCGCCAACCAGGTATCCGGGACTCATTCCGAGAGCTTGAAGAGAAAAGGCAGTCAGTGCCGTAGTGGTGGTTTTCCCATGAGTACCTGCCACCACGATCGATGGACGGTTTCCAATCAGGTCCTCCCCGATCAGTTGGGGAAGAGAGACAAATGGAATCTGGCGAGCAGATAGCAACTTTTCAACCTGAGGATTCCCCCGGGAGACCGCGTTGCCCACCACAACACGATCGGGGCTCCATGCAATCATTTCCTCGGCTTCAAATCCCTCAAACAGATCAATCCCCGCATCCTTGAGAACATCAGACATTGGGGGATACACACCAGCATCTGAACCAGCCACATCATGACCCATTTTTTTTAGTAAAACCGCAGCATTGCCCATGGCTGTTCCGCACACCCCAATAAAAAATACCCGCATATAAACACTGAAAATAGAGCACTTAAGGGAAAGGCAAAGACAAATTGCCTCGACTTCATCAATCGATTGAAGAAAACCATAAGGAGATGAACCATGAAAACCTAAAGATTCTTGTCCTAGGCAGTGGAGGAAGGGAACATACCCTTGCCAAAATCTGTGCACAAAGCCCGCTTGTCAGCGATGTTCTGGTAGCACCAGGTAATGGTGGCATGGATGAAGAGTTTACCACTCGCCCCCTTTCTGTGGAAGACAATGATGCCATTATCAACCTGGCCCAGCAAGAAACCATTGACCTGGTGGTGGTTGGCCCGGAAGTTCCTTTGTGCAATGGAGTCGTGGATGCTCTTGAATCGGTTGGAATTGCGGCATATGGCCCGGATTCAAAATGTGCCAGACTGGAGGGTAGCAAGGCCTTCACCAAAGACTTCCTTGCCCGTCATAATATTCCCACCGCAGAATACGGAAATTTTTCTGAGATTGAACCTGCCCTTGACTATCTAAAGTCCTGTGCCTTGCCCGTTGTGGTAAAAGCCAGCGGACTGGCTGCCGGGAAGGGAGTGATTATTTGCGAATCCAAGGAGGAAGCAGAGCGGGAGATTCGAGACATGCTAAGCGGAAATAGCTTTGGAGAAAGTGGCAGCGAAGTGGTGATTGAAGAATTTCTCGAAGGAGAAGAAGCATCTCTTCACCTAATTTGCTCCGGAGAAGAATATGTCACCCTGCCCATGAGCCAGGATCATAAGAAAGTGGGAGAAGGAGACACCGGCCTCAATACGGGCGGCATGGGTGCCTATGCCCCCACCTCCCTGGTCACTCCATCCATGCTTGCGGAGTATGAGGAATCAATTGTCCGCCCAACCCTGGGCGGTCTGAAAGCTGAAGGAATGAATTTTCGGGGCACTCTCTACATCGGATTAATGCTTACTGCCCGTGGCCCCAAAGTTCTGGAATTCAATGTACGCTTTGGAGATCCGGAAACTCAGGTAATCCTCCCGCTGGTGGACGAAGATTTGGTGCCTGTACTTCTTGCATCAGCACAGGGAAAATCTCTCCCTAAGCAGCTACAGATCAAAAAAGAATTTGCCATGGTTGTGGTGCTGGCGAGTGGGGGTTACCCCGGATCCTATCCCAAAGGCGAAAAAATTCACACCCCCACCGAAACACCTCAATCCGCCATGCTTATTCATGCCGGAACCCGTAAAGATGAGGATGGGAATGTCGTTTCCTCCGGTGGTCGGGTACTCGGTGCAGTTGGTACCGGGCAATCTTTGGAAGACGCCAGAAATTGTGCTTATCAATTGTGCGAAGAAGTAGATTTCAAATCCAAATATTATCGCAGAGACATTGGCCACCGGGAGTTTTCCCGAAACCATTAAATTCTATCTTGCCATCAGATTGATGGCAGAAGAAGGTTAGATAATCTATGGGAGAAAATTCACAGGACAGAAAGCAGGACACAGAACCCTCGAAAATTCTCTTTGTCTGTACCGCAAATGTTTGCAGAAGTCCCATGGCAGAGCATCTTTTCGCCCGGGAAATTGATAAGGTAAATTTACCCATCAAAGTCGAATCCTGTTCGGCTGGTTTGTCTGCCATGGATGGTGACAAGGCATCGCAAAATTCGCTCGATGCCTGCGAAGAGATTGGCGTTGATATTTCCTCCCATAAAAGCTCTGGTATCACCCGTGCAGATCTGCAGGAAGCGTCCGCAATTTTTTGCATGACGGAATCCCATCGTGCTCTGATCAATATGTACTTCGATTTACCCGAGGGATACCCAATTTTTCTGATGAGAGAATTTGTCGAAAACGGCTCACGGGAATTACCCGATCCCTATGGCCAGGACATTGAAGTCTACCGAGAATGCAGGGACCGAATGCTGGAGGCAATTCCCTCCTTAATAAACTGGGTTGAGAAAAACCTCTAGTTTTCTATAAATTATTTACTTATGACGATTGAAACTGCCACCTCTTCCCCCGCTGAGATTTCCACGCTGGACGCCCGTCCCTTATCCGAAATTGATCCTCAAATTCACCAGGCCATTGAGCAGGAGCGTCAGCGACAGCAAACACATATTGAATTGATTGCATCCGAGAATTTTACCCTACCCGCGATTATTGAAGCCACTGGAAGTGTTTTAACCAATAAGTATGCGGAAGGATACCCTGCCAAAAGATACTACGGCGGGTGCGAGCATGTGGATGTAGCAGAGAGCTTGGCCATCGAAAGAGCAAAACGCTTATTTGGTGCCGAACACGCCAATGTGCAGCCGCACTCCGGCAGTCAGGCCAACACCGCCGTGTACTTTGCCATGCTTCAACCCGGTGACAAAATTTTAACCATGAGCCTGCAGGATGGTGGGCATCTCACCCACGGCCACCCCAAAAATTGTAGCGGCATGCTCTATGAGGTTATCAATTATGGAGTAGATCCTCAATCCGGTCGTATCGATTATGATTCCATTGAACAACTGGCCCAGCAGGAAAAGCCAAAACTGATCACGGTTGGGGCATCCGCTTATTCCCGGACGATAGATTTCGAAAGAATGGGAAAAATCGCCAAGGAGAATGGTGCCTTATTACTTGCTGACATCGCTCACATTGCAGGATTGGTCGCAGCCGGATTGCACCCCTCCCCTGTTCCTCATGCAGATTTTGTTACCACCACCACGCACAAAACACTCCGCGGGCCACGGGGTGGGTTGATTCTTTGTAAGGAAGAGTACGCCAAAGCAATTGACTCAGCGGTATTTCCCGGCAACCAGGGCGGACCCTTGATGCATGTGATTGCCGCAAAAGCCACCTGTTTTCAGGAAGCAGGCAAACCCGGTTTCAAAACCTACCAAAGTCAGGTCAAGGCCAATGCCAACGCCATGGCTCAGGCACTCTCTGCCCACGGCTTTCATGTTGTCAGTGGGGGAACAGACAATCACCTACTTCTTTTGGATCTTCGCCCCTCTCATCCTGATATGACAGGGAAGGAAGCTCAACTGGCCCTCGAAGGAGCCAACCTCACTCTCAATCGAAACACAGTTCCTGGCGAAACCCGCAGTCCTTTCCAAACCAGTGGGTTGAGGATTGGAACACCTGCGGTTACATCCCGGGGAATGAAGGAGGAGGATATGGAAATAATTGC
>JAYPZT010000034.1:0-10436 GCA_038136415.1 Opitutales bacterium | reverse complement strand
AGGGCTGCTCCCTCATCAATTTGCTCAATCATGGGAAGGACTTCCACTTTATGAGGAATGGTTAGGTTTAAACCGCGGTAACCCAGTTCTGCTAAAGAAACCAGCGCTGACTGCAAACGCTCAACCGGAACCTCAATCTTATCATACCTCCAGTTACTGAATTTGGCATCAGTCTCAGCCATATCACTCAAAGCGGACTGATGGAGTTGAGGGCTAATGGAGTGCTTGATTGGACAGCCCAAAACGGCCAATCCCACTGAATCTTTAGGCAGGGGGACTAATTCATCAAGAAACAGAGGCAGATCAAGCATTGGGTGCTTCCTGCTGTATCCGCTCAAATTCGTTCACAAAAGAGAGAAACAGTTTCGAGCGAACATCATCACCTGACTTGGCATACTGCCCGACAAGGTTTCTGCATCCGCGTGCTAGGGACTCTGAGACGGTAACGGGCAAAAGATAGGACCCTGCGTTTTCCAGAGGAACATCGCCGAGATGAATCTCCATCTGCTCCAAATCTATCAATCGGCCACCTGACCAGCAATCGATGTAAAAAGGATGCTTTTCCTCGAAGCAACCCACCAAAAATCGTCCCGGTGCACCGATTGGCTCCAAATCAAAACCTATTCGTCTGGCAACGAGGATGTAGATAATACAAAGGACAATGGGGAGACCCTGACGAGTATCCAAAACCCGATGGAGAATGCTATTATCCGGATGATCAAAATTCTGTCCAGCACCACGAAATTCGAATTCATGAAAAATAACCCGGTTCAGGATGGCACAGGTCTGCCGGGCACGGGAAGGCGTGACCATAAGTTCGCGCACACGATCGGCCATTTGATCGAGAAGCATGGCGTAGTCGTGGCTCTTAAAATGGGGATACACCACCCGGTCCAAAAGAAACCAACCCGTTTCCATTTCATACCTCATTGACCGGATAAACCTCAGGAAATCCCCGGGACCATCCACCCAACCGAGACAATCAATAATTTCCTGGGCATGCTTGGCGAGATACGGGTCCTTCCCCTGGGAAATCCCCATCAAAAAAGGATGAGCCTGTTCTTCGTTTTTGGAAAAGTGCTCCAATAAGCCCTGGCGAACGACCACAGAATCATCATCAAGCAAGGGAATAAGTCCATTCCATTGTTCCTCAGTATGGTCGCATGCATCTTTCATCTTCCCTACAATTTCGCGCTTCTGCTTTAATTGAGCAAGTCTAGGTTGCTCCCAAGGTATATTCCCTTAATCACGGGTCCCAAAAAGTGCAGATCCGACACGGATCATGGTACTACCTTCCGCAATCGCACTTTCGAGATCGTCCGACATTCCCATGGAAAGATGTTGTAGGGATAAATGATGAGAATTCTGCAAACTATCCCGCAACTTTGCCAACCGCTGAAAACAGGATTGAGCGACCTGAGGATCTTCGGGAGCGAATGGAGCGATGGTCATCAAACCCTCAATTTTTAAACTGGGGGACTCCAGAACCTGATCCAGGGCATCAGTAACCTCATCCACCATGAATCCATATTTGGCAGGATCATTCCCGGCATTAACCTGAAGGAAAATATCACATTTCTGCCCTTTATTTTCTGCCGCGATCTGCAATTTTTTTATTAGTTTAATGGAATCGACCGTCTGAATCCGGGCAAAATTCCCCACAACCTGATTGATTTTGTTGCTCTGCAAATGACCGATCAAATCCCACTTCACTCCGCTGATCTGTTCTTGTTTGGCCCGTGCCTCCTGCACCCGGTTCTCCCCCACTCTTTCGATGCCTGCAGACTGACAGTGTGCCACCGCATCCACCGGCCAGTTTTTAGTAACCGGGAGTAGGCATACTTCTTCTTGATTCCTACCATATCGATCACAAGCAAGGGCAATTCTTTCCTGTATCTTCTCAAGATTTTCCAAAAACGAAGCTCTACTGATCATAAGTAATTCTTGTGATTAAAGTTTTTTTCATTAGAAGAAGTTATACACAGTTTTTTATGCACATTCAAAATTTCAAGACATTTTGTGATCTGGTAGAGACCCAAAGTTTTTCCAAGGCTGCCAAGCTCAATGAAGTTACCCAGTCCGCGGTTAGTCAGCAACTAAAAGCGATGGAATCTCATTACCAGATGCTTATCATTGACCGTAATCAAAAAAAATTCCGTCTTACACCCCAGGGCAATGCCTTGTACGACACTTTTAAACAAATCCTTACCCTGTATGACCGCTTAAATTGCGAGATTCAGGAAATGCGCAATGTGGTAAGTGGAACCATACAAATATCCACCGTAAACAGCATAGGGTTGCATGTGCTTCCCGATTACCTGAAATCATTCATCAAGGAATTTCCCTCGGTTAATGCCCGGGTTGAGTACCGCCGGGCCAATTTGGTTTATGAGGATGTCCTTCATGGAAGTGCCGATATTGGTCTGGTTGCCTTTCCCGAACCCAATAAAGAACTTTTCATTACTCCCTTTGCCAACGATGAACTGATTGTGGCCCTTAGTCCCGATCATCCCTTCAATCAAAAGAGTATGATCAAACTCAAAGACTTGCAGGGCGTTGAGTTTATTGCCTTTGAAAAAGATATTCCAACCCGAAAAGCAACGGATAAGATATTAGCCGATGCCGGGGTTGATGTTTCGATTGTGATGGAGTTTGACAATGTGGAAACAGTGAAACGGGCGATCGAAATCAATGCCGGTATTGCCATCCTTCCTGCCAGCACGGTGGTTAACGAAGTCGAACGTAAACAGTTGGTCAGTTACAAACTGGAAGGTGGCATTCACAACCGCCCCCTAGCAATTATACACAAAGACAACCGCCTGCTTACCCCGGCTCTTCGTTCCTTTATTGACTTACTCAAGGACGGACCAAACGGGGATAAGTGATACTACCTTGATTTACCCTTAATCTCCAGCGGGGGATTCGCTTTCACAAGGGTGGCGGTAAAACTGCCCACCACCACTTTACTGCTCACTTTTACCGGTATCCTGCGATCGTCATTGCTATACCAAACTTTCAGTAATCCGTCCGGACTTTTATTGAAGACCCCACCAAGGTTTTCCATCGCAGGTACTGTTTCAATCACTGAAATTTTACCAGCCGGTAGGCTCATCATTTTTGAGCTTCCCGAACGCACCAAAACCTTACGGAACTTTTTCCCATCACACACTGGCAGTTCTTTTGTGGAATCAGGCTCTATCGGGTGAACCCGGAAATAGTAAGCAATGGACAGAGGATCAAAGCAGGGGCCAGGAATGGAAAGAACCTGTGGAGTGCTTCCATTCAAAACATAGCGGCATTCTCCTTTCTCGTAATCATAGTCAACCTGAATTTCCCGGCGTGTGCTGCCTTCCCGCTGCGACTTGGTGTAGGACAGAGTACGGCTGAAGGATGAATCCAACTGACTGGTGATAGAGGTACGGACCTTGTAAAAGGTATCCGCAAATGAATTGGTGCGTACGGAAAAATTCACGAGGAATGAATTATTTCCCTCACTGCTCTCATTCTGGCTAACCTCCATCGTAGCATAGCCAACAGGGAAAAAGCCCCATTTCATTTCATACTCCAATCGCTCCCCGGATACAAAAGGTAATGGGTTTTTCGCATTTGCCACCAGGAACAAAAGGAAAAGGAATGCTCCCAGCGGAGCCAGCAACTTAGCTCGCATTATGAAACCTGAACAGAATCAAGTTTCCATATATCATTGGCATATTCGGAAATGGTCCGGTCTGATGAAAACTTACCGGAACCAGCAACATTACGGATAGCCATGGCCGACCAATTTTCCTGATCCTTGTAAGCCTGGCTAACTTTTTCCTGAGAATCCACATAAGCCCGGTAATCAGCCAGAACAAAGAATGGATCCCCCCAGTCAAGTAGCCCCTTGGTCAGATCAGCTGTCTGGGTACCATGACCGGGAGAGAAGAAATCCGAGGATAACCAGTCCAGCACTGCTTTGAGTTCATGGTCGGTTTCATAGTAAGAAAAGGGATCATATCCTCCGGTTTTTAACTCCTCGATTCCCTCCACAGTTTTTCCAAATATAAAAATATTCTCATCGCCCACCTCTTCAAGAATTTCAACATTGGCTCCATCAAGTGTGCCAATGGTCAGGGCTCCATTCAGGGCAAATTTCATGTTCCCCGTACCGGATGCTTCCTTGCCAGCGGTGGAAATTTGCTCCGACAAATCGGAGGCAGGTATCATTCTTTCAGCCACAGAGACTCCGTAATTTGGCCAGAAGATAACTTTTAATTTATCTTTGATCCTTGGGTCTGAATTAATTTTAGCCGCCACCAAATTGATCGCATGAATAATTACTTTTGCCATATGATAGCCCGGTGCGGCTTTGGCACCGAACAGAAAAACCCGCGGAGGAATGTCCAGGTCTGGGTCGTGGAGCAAACGGCGGTAAAGAGTAAGAATGTGCAATAGATTAAGGTGCTGTCTTTTGTACTCATGCAGTCTTTTTATCTGAGCATCAAAAATCGCTTCCGGACTAACCTGAAGCCCGAGACGGGATTCAATCATGCCAGTCAAAATCTCTTTGTTGTGCATTTTGATATCACGGAAATTTTTCCGGAAGGAATCATCCTCGGCAAATTTCGATAGCTTGCTCAAATCAGATGACTGGGTGATCCACTGATCCCCAATGGCATCGGAAACCAGTCCTGAGAGTTTCGGATTACATCCAACCAGCCATCTTCTCGGCGTGATCCCATTGGTCTTGTTATTGAATCTTTTGGGGTAGATTTCCGCAAAATCCCGGAGCAATCTTTGCTGGAGGAGTTCCGTATGCAAAGCCGCCACACCGTTGACAGAATGGCTACCAACCACGGAAAGGTGAGCCATTCTGATCTGCCCATCTGCCACAATTGCCATTCGATGGATTCGGTCAGGATCATTGGGAGCGAAGGCTTTTACCTCTTCCTCAATGAATCTGCGGTTTACTTCGAGCACGAGATCATAGTGGCGGGGCAAAACCTTGGCAAAAAGACCCTCACTCCAGGTTTCCAGTGCCTCAGGCAGAAGCGTATGATTGGTGTAGGCAAAAGTTTTTCTGACCAGGGACCAAGCCTGGTCCCAAGGCATCTGTTCAATGTCCACCAAAATACGAAGAAGTTCCAAAATCGCCACTGCTGGGTGAGTATCATTGAGCTGAACCACCACCTTATCGGTGAACTGATCCCATCCATCGTGATTCCGGCGATAACGGGCGATCATGTCCTGCAGCGAGCAGGATACAAAAAAGTACTGCTGAACCAGGCGGAGTTCCTTTCCATTCTCAGTCTCATCATTTGGATAAAGAACTTTGGAAATGGTTTCCACCATCGCTTTTTCACGGACTGCTTCCACATAGCCTCCCTGGTTAAACACATCCAAATCAAACTCTTCAGAGGCCTTGGACTCCCATAAACGTAGGAAGTTCACTGTGTTGGTATTGTAGCCAACAATGGCAATATCGAAAGGGATACCATCAACCACTTTGGTGTTTACCCACTTGGGCCGGTAATCCCCCCGGTCGTCATAATCGTGCTCCACATGTCCATAGAGCTGGACTTTCTGCATGAACTGAGGACGGGCAATTTCCCAGGGGTTGCCAAATCTTCTCCAGTCATCAGGCTTTTCAATTTGTTTACCATTTTCAAATTCCTGTTTAAACAATCCGTACTGGTAATGGATACCATAACCAATAGCTGGCAGATCCAGGGTTGCCATGGAATCCAGAAAACAGGCGGCCAACCTGCCCAACCCACCGTTACCCAGCCCCATATCATGCTCCTCATTCATTAATTCGGAGAGATCAAAACCTAAATCAGCCAAGGCCTCTTTCAGTTCATCCCTAATACCAAGATTGCAGATATTGGACTCAAGTAAACGCCCCATTAAGTATTCCAGGCTCAAATAATGTACCCGCCGGACATCCTGTTCCAGATGAGTTTTCTGGGTGCGGATATACTTGTCCATGATCTGCTCGCGAACAGCGAGACAGGCAGCTGTCCACACTTCCTGGGCAGACACATTTTCTAACTGGCGGGCAAGCGTGAGCCGAAGTTGATGTAAAATCGAGCTTTTCAGGTCGGGGAACTCTTTGGCTGTCTCAGCAGTGGATGGAGTTGGAGTCATGGTTTGAGTCTTGGTCATAATGAAGAGTTATAATTGGAAAACGCAATTCCTGTGCCAGCCATCCTGCCGGGATGCCAAATGTTCAAATTTGATCGGCAGAAAAGAGCTTAGTTTGCGGAAAATTTATAGACGGAGATATGGGAGTAGGTCTCGCCAGGATTGAGAATACAGGATTGCCAGCCATCCTCACCCTGATGGTTGGGACTATCGGGAAAAACCTGCGGTTCCAGGCAGAGCCCTGATCGATGGGGGTAGGATTTACCCGACATCCCCTGCAAGGTTCCATCGAGATAATTCCCGGTATAAAACTGGACTCCAGGCTGATTGGTAAAAAGCTCCAATTTCCGGCCAGAATCAGGATCTTTTAAAATCGCAGTGGGAGCAAGTTCCTCACTGGATGGAAGAACCACCCAGGTATGGTCATACCCTTTACCGGCAAGTAATTGAGGATGCTCCTGGTCGATTCGGGCCCCTATTTCAGTGGACCTTCTGAAATCAAAAGGAGTACTGATCACCCGCTCGATACCGGTAGGGATACCTGAGTTATCGGTGGCCACATAATGAGTTGAAGGCAGGGTTAACTGGTGATCCAGGATGGTCGCATCGCCCTCCCCTGCCAGATTAAAGTAGGTATGGTTGGTCAAATTAACCACGGTGGCCTTATCTGTTTTTGCCTCGATCTCTATTCTTAATTCATTCTGCTCAGACAGGAAGAAAGTTGCCGTCACATCAAGGTTACCAGGGTAGCCTTCCTCTCCGTCCACACTGCGGTAACGAAAGGATACCCCCAAATCATTCTGAAGGATTTTCCCGACCCATAATCTTTTGTCAAAGCCTTGCTCACCACCGTGCAAATGATTGGGACCATTGTTCTTGGCTAGCTGGTAGGAATTTTCTCCGATCGAAAATTTGCCTGCTTTTATCCGATTGGCATAGCGACCTGCGATGCAGCCAAAATAAGGGCTTTTATCAATGTAATCCTGCAGATTATTAAAACCGAGGGAAACATTTCCAAGCTGACCCTCCCGGTCAGGAACGATAATATCCCGGACCGTTGCTCCATAGTCCAGTACACTTACCTCCACACCATTCTCATTAATCATACGGTACTCGTTGACCACACGACCATCGGCAAGTGTACCAAACTTTCTTTTCGAAATTGTCATTTTTGTGGATACCGATGGGGAGTTATCCTGATCTAAACCTAGGGTATCCTTACTTTTATTGTAAGCCGATTTTGACTTTTCAACGAGGTAGGACCAGCCCTCTTCCGCTTTGCTTTGAGTCTTTTGTCCAATCTCTCTGGGAGAGCAGGAAAAGAGGAGAAAAAACAGAGTGGAAAGGGTGATAAAACAACACAGATTCTTCATGGGACTTGGACATTGATTCAAAGGTTTGCGATACTAAATTCTTAGCGGATGGTGGCAATCATAGTTTACGCCTAAAACGATTCTCAAAATCGCGTTTGGGAATCTCAAAATAAGTAGGTCTTCCCTTGGGGCACACATAGGGGTTTCTGCATGCGAGCAATTGAGAGGTCAGCCGGATGATGTCTTCATCCGAAAAATCATCTTTTTGCTCATGCTGAAAATTTGCCTGGGTTTGGAGAGCCTCCCGTACCAAGGCCTCAAATTTGGCTTCCTGCCGGTTATCCCTGGCCAGATCGAGAAAATCCCTGATGAAACCTAAGGCAAGCCCAGGCTCAATCCAGGTCGGACAGCCCTCGAGGCGGTAGAAATTTCGCCCAAATTCTTCCATTACAAATCCCAGTTTTTGCAATCGTTCCAAATTGGACTCCAAATTTTTTCGGTCTACCCCATCCAGCTCCAGAGGCTCGGAGAGAAGCAGGGTCTGGGATGATGCGGTACTGGAATCACGCAAGGTATCCTCCAGCTGTTCAAGCCTGATTCTTTCGTACGCAGCCCGAAGGTGCAGTGCGACCACCCCTTGGGGGGCGGAAAACAGGACAAGGTCCCCATGTGCCCGGTCGATCAAACGCCAGCTTGCCGTAGGATCAGATCTCACTCCCACAGAATTGGATTTGAGTAATTCTCCAGCATTTTCTTGAGCAGGAGAAGAGTCCGCCGGGGGACTCATCTTCCTTTCAGGCTGAATGGAATCCCTGTGTTCAGGTTTAGGATGTTGCTTAGACTGCGTTTCCTTGAGACCGTAAACCTCCAAGGCACGAGGATCGATTTCCGGAACCATCTTGCCGGCTTCCTTATCAAAAACTTGGACTGGCTCAGCAGTTGCCACCTCTCCACCCTGAAAGGACTGATTGTGCTGTAACACCGCATGGATCAGGAAGGACCGAACTTTGGGCTCCTCCCGAAAACGCACCTCTCTTTTTGCCGGATGAATATTGACATCAACCGAAGCGGGATCGATTTCCAGAAAAAGAATTGCTGGAGGAAACCTGCCCTTGGGGATATGGGTATGAAATCCTTCCATCAATGCGTAGGAAATGGTTTTGCTGTCCACCGGCCGGCGGTTCACAAAAAAAATCATTTCCTTACGCGTCGGCCTACTTTGGCCAGGTTTACCGAGTAATCCTTTGAGAGTATACTCTCCCTCTTCCGCCGAAAAAGGAGCGAGGGATTCGGCCAAACCACGCCCAAAAATCTCACTTACCCTACCCTCAACATTATCAGAGGCCGGAGAGCGAAAAATAGTCCTGCCACCCTCCATCAAAGAAAAGGTGACCGAAGGATGAGCAAGGGCATAAAGCTTGGCCATATGAATCAAATGAGCGGATTCCGTAACCTCTGTCTTAAGAAACTTCCTTCTCCCCGGAACAGAATTGAATAAATGAGCCACCTCAATCCTTGTTCCTGCCGGCATACCACATTCCTTCACATGAATAATCTTCCCGCCATTGACCAAAATTTCACAGCCCTCGCTACTTTTCTGGGAGCGCGTCCGTAAGGTAAACCGGCTCACACTGGAAATCGATGGCAAAGCCTCCCCTCTGAAACCAAAACTCTGGATACGGTTCAGGTCCGATGCTTTGCGAATTTTACTGGTTGCATGGCGCTCGATACTCAGCAGTGCCTGATCCTGGCTCATCCCCGTGCCATCATCCTCGACCCGGAGATAGGATTTCCCACCATTACGGAACTCGATTTCAATCTTAGTGGCTCCGGCATCCAGGCTATTTTCCACTAATTCTTTAAGCACGGCCACCGGTCTTTCCACAACTTCACCAGCTGCAATCTGATTGGCAACTTGGTCAGAAAGAATTCGTATCTCTGGCATCCCCTTCTTTCGTAAGGTTCCCAAGGCTCATCGACAATGGGAAATTATGCACAATCAGGTTCTGGCTTGGGCTCCGTTCAATATTTTGTCATAAGCATCCTTTTTCGTCCCATGCCGAACCAATTGACAGTACAGCACAGTCCCTACCTAAAATCACATGGAGACCAACCAGTTAACTGGATGCCATGGGGACAGGAGGCTCTGGCCATTGCTCAAAAAGAGGACAAACCCATCCTTCTGTCCATTGGATATTCATCCTGCCATTGGTGCAGCCGCATGTCTGAGGAAAATTATCAGGACTCCTTTGTGGCCTCGATTATGAACCGCCATTTTATCTGCATAAAAGTGGACCGGGAGGAACGCCCGGACATCGACCAAATGTACATGGAAGCGGTACGAATGTTCAATCAATCTGCGGGGTGGCCCCTTCATGCTTTCTGCATGCCTGATGGAACACCGTTTTGGGGCGGCACTTTTTTCCCTAAAGAGGATACAGGACAAGGGATTGCTCCGTGGCCCCAGGTTCTGATGAGAATTGCGGAGCATTACCGCAAAGCCAAGCATGAACTAGCTGAAAATGCCAGGCATGCCGCCGCCAACTTAGAGCACAGCAACCATGCAAACCTGGCAAATCCAGCGGACTGGACCCCTCTTCATTTACTGGGTGCTGCCGAAAAAATTTGCTCCCTCCACGATGATGAGCACGGAGGCTTTACCCCAGCCCCCAAGTTCACTTCTCCGATGAAAATTGATTTTCTTCTCGCAATCGCGGAAGCAGAAGCAATCCGGAGACGACCCGCACTGGAGTCACGAATTGCTCAATGCGTAACTACCACCCTTGAAAATATGGCTCACCGGGCTATTCATGATCCACTGGAAGGAGGATTTTTTCGCTATGCTTTGGATAGCGAGTGGAATTCTCCACACTTTGAGAAAATGCTCTCAGATAATGCTCTGCTCGTTTCCACTTTTTCCAAAGCTTACCGAAAATTCAAGAATCCCGCCTACCAAAGAATTGTTTCCCAAACATTATCATGGATGGAAAACAACCTTCT
>JAYPZT010000033.1:9257-10935 GCA_038136415.1 Opitutales bacterium | reverse complement strand
TCCCAACTCAAAACGGTAACCAAAATCGTTCGGATACCTTTTAACCAAGGATTCCAATTGTGACTGCTGGTAAGTTTTCTTGCCTGAGATTGCCTCTTGTAGACCTTTTTGATGAGCCTGATTTTGCGGATCTCCGCTACAAGCCACCTCCCATTGTTCTATCAGGTTGTCATAATATTCCAAGGTAAGGGTTCGCTCTTTTTCTTCCAAGGAAACATCGCCCTTGCCGCTTTCTTTGGACCTTGCTTGCTGAATCCATGCAATCGCATTTTGGGAGTCGCCATATCGGTGGTAGAGATCGCTTAGTTGTAAGTAGTGATTCAGGTTTTCAGGTTCCTGTTGTACGAGGCTGTAAGTCGAGCGAATGAGGTCTTCCAGACTTTTCTTGTCATTGACGATTTTTGATGACTGCTCGAGAGACTGAGCCTCTTCCTGATCTTTGAGCTGGGTCCTAAAGTCAGTAGAATTTTCCCAGTTTCCTTTAGTCATCGCCACACTAACGGATGCACGTTTCATCATTTCCTCGGCTTCACCGTCCCCAGGGTTGAGCTTCATGATTTCATTGCCAATGGTGATCGCACCATCAGTGTTTTCAGCATCCAAATAGGCATTTCCCAGATTTTTGAGATTTCTTAAATCCTTGGGATGAAGTTTTTTTATGCATTCGTATGCAAACACGACCGTATTGAACATCTCCAGTGCTGCAGCTGCCTCAGCTAATAATTCATGTGCAACAACATTGGCTGGGTTTTTGGAAATCATTTCTTCCGCAGTCTCCAAAGCACCCTGAGGATCTTTGGCAACTTTACCTTTTAACATGAAAGGGGGCATGGTGACCTTTCCGAATAAGGAGGATAAGCCCTTGCCACTGTCTGCATGCTTAAATTGTTCCTCCCTTACTTTTTTCCTTAGCTCAAGGCATCCAGGATTTTGTTTTAAAATATTAGAACAGATCTCGAAAAAATAATTAGGGTTACCAGGGAGTGCACTATTCGCACTATCGATTTGTTTACCTAGGCGAGGGTCAAGTTGTGAGATAGAAATTTCTTCAATCATGGGCAGGGAGGTAAAATATCAACAACCTCCGAACAATTTACAATTCTAATTGGATAACCTTAGATAGTCTGTCAGAGACTTTTTCGATGGCGTTCTTGGACTTACCTTCCACCAGAAGGCGAATTTTCTGCTCTGTGCCAGAATACCTAAGAAGAATCCTACCTCTATCTCCCAATGCTTCTCCCTCTCTAGATAATGCCGAGCTCAAGGTTGGCACTTCTGATAAAGGAGGCTTTGATTTGACTGTAAATGATCTACTTACAGAAGGCCAGAGTTCAATTTCTTCCGCAAGGTTACGAATACTTTTTTCTTGCTCAATCATGGCTCTTACAGTGGCAAGTGCAGCATAGATACCGTCTCCTGTTGGAAGGTAGTTTTTAAAAATGATGTGGCCGGAAGATTCTCCTCCCAGATTGGCCTCAACTTCTTCCATCAGAAATTTAACATTCCGGTCCCCAACATCGCTCCTGTACAAGGAAATCCCCTTATCCTTAAGGCTGGCCTCAAGTCCTGAATTGCTGTGAATAGTCGCGATCAAAGCATTATTCTTAAGATCCTTTCTTCTGAACGCATCAAGTGCCAGAAGGCCCAGGATTTGATCTCCGTGTATGCAATGTCCTGA
>JAYPZT010000033.1:0-9157 GCA_038136415.1 Opitutales bacterium | reverse complement strand
GGAGCTTTCCAATAAAATATTTTCAATTTCAGCCTCCTGTTCCGGTGATAATTTAGTACCCAGGTGGTTGAAGATTTTGATCCCATTGTCGGTGGATGGATTATGGGATGCCGTAATCATGATTCCCAGTTGTGCTTTAAATTGGCATACACCATAAGCAAGTGCTGGGGTTGGAATAACTCCCGCATCTAAGCATTCGATTCCACTCGATTGTAGCCCACTAGTGCAAGCGTTGAGCAACGGTATGCCGGAGGGGCGGGTGTCTCGGGCAAGCAAGACTTTGGTTGAGGGACCAAATGTATTTTGAAGGTTTGTGCCAAGAGCACGCCCTATTGCTTCGGCAAATGAATCATTCAGGAAGGATTCATTATAGGCACCTCGAATTCCATCTGTTCCAAAGTATTTCATCTGACGCCAAAAAAATCATTAATTTCGATGAGCCACTTCTTTAATGCCCCGTCTTGAATTATAGATTTTGCTAAAGAGACACCCTCTGGAAGTGAAGCTACTCGATTCGTTATTTTGAGAGCAGCTGCAGCATTAATCAAAACAGTAGCGAGCAAACCTTCATCAACCGCTCCATCTGCCAATGCAGACAGAATTTTCAGGTTTACTTTCACATCACCTCCTGAAAGGGAAGTCAATGGGTGTATTTGTTGACCCCAATCAGATGGAGAAAGGACTGAGAGGCAATCGGTCTGGTTGGATCCATAGCCTAAAATAAGATTGTCTCCACAGCTCGTTAACTCGTCAATGCCACCAGTTTCCCCGTCTATTTTTCCGTGGACAATCCAACCCCCGGTGCCCCCATTATCCGAGAGTGCATTGGCCATCTCCTGTTGATAAGCAGGATCATATACCCCAAGCAGCTGATAGGGGGGACAAGCAGGATTAAGAGTGGGGCCCAGCCTGTTGAAAACAGTTACGACTCCTGCTGCAGCGAGGGATTTTCTAACCGGAGCAATTTCCTTGAAAGCGGGATGAAATGCTGGAGCAAAAAGGAAACAGAAATTAAAGCGTTTTAAGCACTCCCGTCGCAAATTTTTATCCATCTGCAAAGGGATTCCGCTTGCTTCAATCAAGTCGGCACTTCCGCACTTCGAGGTAATGGAGCGGTTGCCATGTTTAATGACCGGAATGCCTGCTGCTGCTAAAAGAAAGGAGACGGCGGACGAAATATTGAAACTGCCGGATTTATCCCCGCCGGTTCCACATAAATCAATCCCTCCCTCCACAAGATCATCGATTTCTGGATCCGAGGCTAACTTTCGGAATTCATTAACAAAAGCGGAGAATTCATCAGTAGTTTCGCCTTTTTCAGCCAGTGATTTGAGAAATGAAAATTTTTCTTCTTCCTTTATTCCGGCAGCGGCTAGGGACTGTACGGCGAGAGAAACTTCTTCTTTCGACAAAGAAGTTCCTGATTTGATGGTTTGAGTAAACTCAGATAGCACAGAGGATTTCATGGGTAGATAGGAGTACTCTTTTAAAAATTTTCTTAATGAGCTTGCTTTGAATCTGCAGCTGTTCAAGTAGGAGAGGCTTGAGATTTATACAAACAAAAATCAATATTTTCTTAGGGTTAGCTTTTGCTACAAGCTTTTGTGGGTCTTGCTTGGGTAGTCAGGCTGATCAAAATAACACCTCAATCATTGATTACACAGATGCTGTTATTTATGGGGTTGTGGAGGGAGTGACCGAATTTCTCCCAATTTCCTCAACGGGTCATTTGGTACTAGTTGAGCATTTGCTAAGTGAAAATAGGGCCGGCCGGCCACAAAAAGCCGAGGAAGCAATCTTTGCTTATTTGATTGTGATTCAGGGCGGGGCCATACTGGCGGTTGCCTGGCTATATCGCGTTCAAGTATCCCTCATTTTTCTTGGCCTGATTGGAAGGTCAGAGCAGGGTAGGAAACTTGGTGTTTTAATCCTCCTGTCCTTCCTTCCTGCTGCTGCTTTAGGTCCATTCCTGGATGATATAATCGAGAGTGTACTCCTGGGGTTGCTTCCCATTGCACTGGCTTTAATCGTGGGTGCTTTTGTGATGTTCAGAATGGAGAATTCTCTGCGTCGTAATTGCTCGGCTGCAGTACCTCTCGATCAAATGACCAAAAAATCTGCGATCGTGATCGGATTTTTGCAGTGTGTGGCAATGTGGCCAGGGACAAGCCGGTCAATGATGACCATTATTGGCGGGTATTGGGTTGGGCTATCCAGAGTTCAGGCTGCTGAATACAGTTTTTTGCTGGGACTTGTCACTTTAACTGCGGCTGCTGGGTATAAGATCTTGTTTGCTGGTAGCGAGATGATCACCTATCTCTCCCTTGGGCCATTATTAGTTGGGTGCCTTATTGCTGGAGTGTCTGCCGCCTTGTCAGTGAAATGGCTAGTCAGCTATTTGTCCCGCAAGGGTCTGTCCATTTTCGCCTGGTATCGGCTGGTGCTTGGTTCCATCATTTTGGCATGGTATTTTAGCAATCAATTCTAAAATACAGTGTACTTGACGACTGCGGTTTAAAGTGATTTTATAGACGACATGGGACAACCTAAAAGAAAACAATCTAAACAACGCAGTCGTAAGCGTAGAGGAGCCAATCGGTTTCAAGAGCCTTTGTTAGCCAAAGATGTTGACGGATCGTTTTCTCGTCCGCATCGCGTCAACCCAGAAACAGGTCAGTACAGAGGTCGACAAGTCCTTGACTTGGAGGTCTGATTTTATCTTTTCAGCTTCGGGATGAGTTTGACCGAAGCCAAAATTACCTTGGCTATCGATGCCATGGGCAGTGATAAAGGCCCTGAGGAAATCTTAGCCGGTGTATCGAAGTCTCTTGAATTTACTCCTAGGGACACCAAATTCTTATTTTTTGGTAGGGATGAAATTCTTTCTCCTTTAATCGCAGCTGATCCAATTCTAGGCTCCTCTGATTTTTCCATTCGTCATGCATCTGAAGTGATTGCGATGGATGAAAAACCCATCGCCGGCATAAAGAATAAAAAAGATTCTTCCATGGCGTTAGCCCTGCAAAGCCTCAAAGATGGTGAGGCAGATGCTCTCTTAAGTTGTGGAAATACCGGATGTTTGATGGCGGGTGGTACGATCCGTTTACGAACACTTGAAGGAGTGGAACGTCCTGCTCTATGTACAATTTGGCCGGGCAGGGAGAGATATTTTACGCTACTTGATGCAGGAGCAAATCCTCACCCCAAGCCTTTCCATATTCTTCAAAATGCAATACTTGGTTCCAATTATGCAAGGGTAGCCCTTGGATTGGTTCGCCCAAAAGTGGGGCTCCTTACCATTGGGACGGAAGAAGGTAAGGGGAATGAGATGATTCACGAAGCCCATGCGATGCTCAAGGAAATTGATGGCAGCATCCTCAATTACGCTGGTCTGATCGAGGGATTTCAAATCTTTGAAAATGTGGTTGATGTTGTGGTGTGCGACGGATTCGTCGGCAATATTGTTCTCAAAGCCTGTGAATCGCTCAGTAAATTAATTGGAAGTTTCCTGGATGAGGAGCTTCGTAGAAATGCTTTAAGGAAAACGGGTGCATTGCTTTCCAAGGGTGCTTTCAAAAGCCTCAAGCAAAGAATCAATCCTGAGCAATTTGGAGGAGCACCCCTTCTTGGTTTAAACCGCAATATCATCAAAGCACATGGTTCGTCCAATAGAAACCACATAAGTGGGGCCATAAAAATTGCTTTGGATCTGGTTCAGCATGATATGCTTGGTCAAGTCTTGGAGGATGTAAAAGGTGCAAACGAAATTCTTCGACCAGAACCTTTAAATGGACCGGATATTATAAATAATTAGATATATTTTATGCCCAACAGCACTCCAACCATAATTAGGGGTTTTGGCTCCTATGTGCCAGAGGATGCCGTGGACAACCTGCATCTTAGTACAAAGGTTGACACTTCTGACGAGTGGATTCGCTCCAGAACCGGAATTCAAGAAAGACGCTTTGCTTCCCATGACCAAGCAACCAGTGACCTCGCTCTAAAAGCGGCAGAAAGAGCAATTGCAGATGCCAAGATTGATAAAAATCAAATAGATCTCGTAGTAGTTGCCACGATCACGCCTGATATGGCTTTCCCTTCCACGGCCTGTCTCTTGCAGGATAAGCTAGGCTTAGAGAAAGTGGCATCCTTTGACCTTGAGGCTGCTTGTTCTGGTTTCCTCTATGCACTTGATGTGGCCGATGCATTGATATCCTCGGGCCGGTATCAAAATGCTTTGGTGGTTGGGGCAGAAAAGATGTCCAGTATTCTGGACTGGGAAGATCGAACCACCTGTGTTCTTTTTGGCGATGGTGCTGGCGCGGCGGTTCTTTCCAAACAAGGATCCGGTCCGCAATTACTTGGTTTTTATTGTGGAGCAGATGGGTCCAACCCATCTCTCTTATGCCAGCCTGGGGGTGGTTCGAGAAGCCCTGCATCGCTGGATTCTGTACAGGATAGGCAACACTATCTAAAAATGAATGGAAGAGAGATCTTCAAATCGGCAGTCCGTGTCATGGATCGTGCCTCAAGGCATATTTTAGAGCAAACTGGCTATCAGGTAGAGGATCTTGACCTGGTGATTCCTCATCAAGCTAATGTTCGTATCGTGGAGAGTCTTTCTCAGCGTATGGGCTTACCGATGGAGAAGTTTTTTTGTAACCTTGATAAATATGGAAACACATCTGCAGCTTCGGTACCTATCGCTTTTGATGAGGCTCGTAGAGCTGGTAGATTAAAAGCTGGCAGCCTTGGTTTACTTGTTGCATTCGGTGCAGGATTGACTTGGTCCTCAACTTTGTTTCGCTGTTAGTTTCCTCATGAAATTTTCATCACTTTCAGCTTTATTTGTACTCTTTCTTTTTCAACTCGAGCTTCTTGCAGTCAAGGGCTCACGACCTGGCGACAAAACTACTGATGAGGAGCAGCATCTTTTCCCGGGCACTGGGTTCTTCATTAAGGACCGTTCACCCTATGATGATACTGAGGCAAAAAAAATGTTCTTAGACGCGGATGAATTACATCTGAAAGGAGAAATCTCCAGTGCACTTAAATTGTACGAAAAATTTTCGAAGCGCAGATCAGATTTTATTTTAACAAAGGATGGATCTTCTGTTTTGGTTGGCCCGGAGGCTCTTTACCGAGCCTCTTTGATAAGAGAAAACAAGGGTGATTGGAAAGATGCATTTGACCACCTTGAACTGGTTGCGATTGCATACCCAAGGTATGATTTTGAACGGGTTGCTGAATCTCTATTAAGAATTGCGGAAAAATTAGCCATAGAAGATCTGCCCCGCAAGTGGGGTGTCGTTCCTCGTTTTCGTTCTGGATCTGAGGATCGGGCAAGATTGAGTAGAATTGCTGAATTGGCAAGAGGACCCAGGTTTGCCCCAAGGTCCCTTATGGTTTTGGCGGAAATTGCTTTGAAAGAGGACAAGGAGGATGATGCAATCGACGCTCTTGAAAGAATTGTTAATTTGTACCCTGAGCACTACATGTGCGAGAAAGCCTACTTTTTATTAGCTTCGATTTATGAAGGCCGTGTTTCAGGCCCCTCCTATGATCAAGGTTCTACTTTAAAAGCCTTAAACTTTTTTGAGGACTATTTGATCTTGTTTGATCGCTCACCTCCTCAGGGAAAATATGAAGCCGATTCTGCTTATCAGCACCGGCTAAAACTAGCCGTAGACCGCAAGAAGCATGCCCAGAAAAGTAAGCGGGACATGAGACAGATCCTTGCTGAAAGTAAGGTAGAAATTGGGAAATATGTCGAAAATTACGGTAAGTATTTTATCCTTCGTTGGAAAGAACTCGGCAATAAACCAGCTTTGCAGTTTTACAATGAAGCCATTACCACTGCACCGGAATCCGAAGCGGCGAGAGTGGCAGAAGAAAGAGTTGCTGCTTTAAGAAGTGGAGATGATTAAATGCTACACCCATATATTATCCTTGGTAGTGTTGCTCCAATTATGGGGCTGTAATTACAGACTTCATGATGGTGGTGGCAAAAGCATATCCATCGTTGTTGACAACAAATCCTTTGGCTTGAATATGGCTCCGCTAGTGGACCGAGAAATTCGTAAGGCCCTGATAAAGTCTGGCAATCAGGTGGTGATCAATAAAAACAATGCCGAGTGGAATTTAGGGATTACAATCACGGATCACCGCCATAGTCCGCAAAGTTATGATCCTGATGATTCGATCCTTGCTTCCTCTTTTCTTCTAGAATCCACGGTTAATGTTGTCTGGGAGAATAAATCTCAAAATCTCACACACAACGAATCATTTACGGTTGATGCCTCTGCCTTGAGACCAAACACAAGGGCTTTACCAGTGGACGATCAATCCAGGCAGTCTTTAGCCCAGCAGATTGCCAATGAAATTTCATTGTCCGCAAAAAGACTTCCTTAACTCCCTAATCCTATGAATCAGAAAAAAATTCTGGCACCTTCTCTTTTAGCAGGAAATCACGCGAATCTATCCCATTCTTTGCAAGAAGTAGAGCAGGATGGAAGAAAGTGGATCCACCTTGATTTAATGGATGGCCATTTCGTCCCTAACCTAAGTTTTGGTCCTCAAACTGTGGCTGACTTGCGTCCAAACTCCAAACTCTTCTTTGATGTTCACTTGATGCTTGAGCGACCCGACCTTTACCTTGAACCTTTTATCAAGGCGGGCTCCGAACTTATTACCATTCACCTGGAACCGGAATACGATCATCAGGCTGCGTTGAACCAAATTCGTGATGCGGGTATTAAAACTGGCTTGGCAATTAATCCTGACACCCCGGTGGATCTTTTTTTTCCATACCTGGACCAAGTTGATCTTTGCCTTTGTATGACGGTCAATCCAGGCTTTGGCGGACAAAGCTTTAAAGCTTATGTTTTAGACAAGGTAAGGGAGCTTTCTCAGAAGCGTTCATCCGGCAATCATTCGTTTTTGATTGAGGTGGACGGAGGGGTTGGTCCCCAACATGTGGACGAATGTCTTGAAGCAGGAGTGGATGTATTTGTGGCGGGTACTTCCTACTACAAATCAAGCTCCGAAGAGCGGGCAGAATTTGCCCGCTCTGTCGGAGAGATTTAAAGTTAATTTCGGTTTAAAGAAAAGGAGCTAAAACTAAAGCAACCACCGAGATAAGCTTTAGGAGAATATTTAGGGAAGGACCAGAAGTGTCTTTCAATGGATCTCCAACGGTATCACCGACAACCGCGGCTTTGTGTAGGTCTGAACCTTTCCCGTGGCGTTCTCCGTTAACTTCATAACCTTCCTCAACCATTTTCTTGGCGTTGTCCCAAGCACCACCAGCATTGGATTGAAATAAGGCAAGTAGTACACCACTTACGGTTACCCCTGCGAGTAATCCTCCAAGCATAGTTGCGCCTCCACCAAATCCAACAGCAACTGGTGTGGCAATGGCTACCAGACCGGGAGCTACCATCTCTTTAATTGCCGACTGCGTGGAAATCTCAACACACTTTCCATATTCAGCGGAATCAATAGCTTCATCGAAAGACTTTTTGTCATCTTCAGACCAGTCGGAACTTGGTTTGCCTTCATTTTGATTCATTACTTCGAGTGCTTTCTTGAGGGCAGGGATGTTGTGGAATTGTCGACGAACTTCCTGAATCATAGACATAGCCGCACGACCAACAGCACCCATAGCCAAAGCACTAAATAGGAAGGGAAGCATCGCTCCAACAAAAAGACCAGCCATTACCTTGGGGTGGGTAACATCAATTGAACCGAGAGGTTCTGCATGAGTCTGGTTGTAGGAAGCTGTAAATGCAGCAAATAGAGCCAGGGCAGTAAGAGCAGCTGAGCCGATAGCAAAACCTTTACCGATTGCCGCAGTGGTATTACCTACAGCGTCCAGCTTATCTGTTCTCTCGCGGACTTCTTTGGGAAGTTCAGACATTTCTGCGATGCCACCTGCGTTGTCCGAGATGGGTCCATAAGCATCAACTGCAAGCTGGATACCCGTATTGGAGAGCATCCCAACCGCAGCAATGGCAATCCCGTAGAGTCCAGCCATCTCATGGGCTCCGATTACGGCAGCAGCAATGACTAGGATAGGGAGGGTAGTGGAAATCATTCCAACTCCAAGACCCGCAATGATGTTTGTAGCATATCCAGTTATGGATTGGTCTACAATTGCGATGACTGGCTTTTTGTGAGTTCCGGTATAATGCTCAGTGATAATTCCGATCGCAAGACCAGCGACAAGACCAATAATGGTTGCCCAAAATACGCCCATGGAGGTGAAGGTTGTACCGGCAAAGGTCCATGTTTCCGGAAGGAATTTATTAATGATATAATAGGAAGCAGCGATCATAAGACCGGAAGAAACAAATTCACCGGTATTGAGAGCTTTTTGCGGATCACCATTGTCCCCAACTTTGACTAGAAAAGTACCAAAGATGGAAGTTATGATTCCTGCAGCACCCAGGATCAAAGGAAGAAAAACTGGAGACAGTCCGCCAAGAAAGTCCATAAAGTCGGTCGAACCTGCAACCATAGCTGCACCTAAAACCATGGTTCCGATAATTGATCCAACATAGGATTCAAAAAGGTCAGCACCCATACCGGCTACATCACCAACATTGTCCCCAACATTATCAGCAATTGTGGCTGGATTTAAAGGGTGGTCTTCGGGGATACCTGCCTCAACTTTTCCTACGAGGTCAGCCCCCACATCTGCAGCCTTCGTGTAGATTCCCCCTCCAACGCGGGCAAACAAAGCGATAGAAGATGCACCGAAAGAAAATCCGGTAAGCACAGATAGGGTAGTGCCCAATGCGTCCTTGTTTTCATAAGCTCCAAATTCGTTAGAGAAGTAAGCAAACAAACCGCCCAACCCCAAGATTCCAAGACCTACGACGCCCAATCCCATTACCGCACCACCGGAAAAAGCAACTTCAAGTGCTTTACCCAAGCTGTCTTTGGCGGCATTGGCCGTGCGGACATTAGCTTTGGTGGCAACTTTCATTCCCAGATAGCCAGCTAAGCCTGAGCAAAATGCACCGACAACAAAGGAAAGAGCAACCAATCCGTGGCTGTTGGGATTATTATTTCCGCTCCAATAAAGAAGTGCAGCCACCGCAACTACAAAGAAAAACAAAACTTTGTATTCCGCACGGAGGAAGGCCATTGCACC
>JAYPZT010000032.1:0-11022 GCA_038136415.1 Opitutales bacterium | reverse complement strand
AGGAATGGATTGAGCTTAACGAAAAAGCTGAAGATTACCCACAACTCGTTGGTCAAAAAGATGCCTTGAAGGGTCCTAAGTGCGTCGACCCCGATGCTGACCAATAGAATCCACTTGCTCTTCCCCGAAGTAAACTTCTAGTATAACCTTCACATCTTTTGCCCTATGAAGATTGAATTTAAATACTGCAAAGAAAATACAGTACTCCAAAACACCTTAAACCTGCCAGCATCTGATAATAACTTCCGTTTTTTCAGGTTCAAGTCCGAGGTTTTTTTATCGAGTGATTCAGGTCTTGCTCAATCGAAGCCTGATGATTTTTACCTGAGAAGTCCCGGGACTAATCTGAGTATTGAATCCAAGTCCAACGATGCTTATTTCGACGAGTTTGTTTTTAGTGGAGTTGATGCAAAAAAGTTAGTTAACTTATCCTCAATTGATCTAAATTACCTACTTTCTCCATTACAATCTCATTTTGCTGAAAGTTTGTTTTCAAAAATTCAATCTGAAATTTCTAACAAGCACTCCTACTGGAAAGAAGTGTGTGCATCTTACCTTTTAGAGTTGCTTACCAAAACCGTTCGCATGGTTGATCATGATTTGGTTGAGACGATGCCAGATCATGCACAAAAACTCAGAGTTTTAAGAGCAGAAATTCATGAAAACTTTTCAGCACCTTGGACAATTAATCAAATGTCCGAAAAGATGGGGCTTAGCACAAGTAGGTTTGCCTCTCTTTATAAGCAGGAATTCAAAATCAGCCCCACAGAGGATCTAATTCAAACCAGAATTGATCAATCAAAGAAGATGCTATCTGCTTCCAAGGTTAGTATCAAAAAGGTGTCAGCTGCATGTGGTTTCGAAAGCGTGCACTACTTTCATCGAGCCTTTAAAAAGCGGGTTTTTATCACCCCAAAACATTTTCAGAATTCAAAGTTTGTTGATGAGGGTTCTGTCTCATCCGACACTAGGCAATTTTCATTAGATCGGATGCTTCAACAATCTGAGTACTCTGGTATCATTGAAATTATCGATGGGGAAATCCACTTTCATGGAAACACTTACCATGTTTCCCAGTTGCTTGGATACACACCTGAGGAATTGCGGGAAAAACCATTCATTAATTTTGTGGCACCTATTAGTGCATCTGCTGCTGAAGGTGGCGTCGCACAAATTCTATCTAACAGAAATGTCTTAGATTTATCTGTGGAACTACTCCATGAAAAGGGGCACTCTATACCTATTAGTTTTTCCGCCTTACTTAAGGGGAAAAACTGGTTCTGGTTTATCAAGGAGATAGCTCCGGTAGCTGCATGCTAAATACGCTTCTTATCGAAGCTTATCTGCTTATAATATAGTCTAGTTTGGCCAACCGATCATGGTTGCCACCTGAAATTACCAGATCCGCTACCACTGACTTGCTTCTCAAGTCCGTCATCAACGGCAAATCTTATATTTTCAAGAGTCGAACTGTAGCACCGAAAAGAGGAAGTGAAATTTATTTCTTTTTCCCATCCTGAGGGAAGGCTTTTATATTCATAGAACTCTTTGGGCGTTTTTCCTTCATCACAAATAATCAAACGTTCTATTGGTCCAACTGCTGCCAACTTAAGGGTATGAAAACCTGTATTTGGGGGAGCAGTTGATTTGATTGGCTGTGAATCATCATTCTTTGTTTCTCTAATCGAGCTTTCGCTTATTAACTGCTGCTCGTTGTCTTCTAAAGAAGGTTCTTCCTCCCCTGTGCTTAAAATAATAATAAAAATGATAAGAAGTAGAGAGGCGGCACCAATTGAACCAAAAATAAGAGCTTTGTTTAGAGAAGCGGTTCCTTTGTTTCTATTTCTAGAAGACGGTGAAACGGAAACTCTTGAATTATCAGAATTCTCCAAGGAATCGCCACTCGATATAGATCCTAATGATTTGCGTTTATTTCTTGAATTAGCAGTTCCCAACTCTACATCTAAATCCGCAACTGCAGATTCTGGGTCAATTCCTAAAAATCTCGCATAAACTTTGATAAAACCTCTGAGATAAACCTCAGGTAAATCAATTTCAAACTGACCAGATTCAAAAGAGGCCAAATAATCTCCACGAATTTTAGTGGATTCTGAAGCCTCACGGATAGAAATTCCTTTTCGATTTCTTGCCTCTTCTAATTTTTGTCCAATGGCCATAATTTAAAACTTACTGTGTCTATGTGATAATATGCAGAATTAAGTATTCTTAGACATCGATCAAGATTTCTCTTCCCTGTCCAGGAACATCTGGGCCTACCACTCCCCGATCTTCTAGTTCATCCATGATTCTTGCAGCTCGATTGTAACCAATACTCAGCTTCCTTTGCAGATTAGAAGTGGAAGCTCGCTTTGTTGTTCTTATGATTTCTACAGCCTTTTTGAGCATAGGATCCTCGTCTTCGTTTTCACCACTTGATCCAAGAACATCCTCTTCTCCTGCAGACTCTATCTGTTCTCGAACTTCCTCAATAATCTGAGGAGGTCCATTTACCTTCAAATAATCGACAATACCATTTATTTCATCATCACTTACAAAAGCACCTTGTGCCCGCATAAATGTGGCACTTCCGGGTGGTATAAACAACATATCTCCTTTCCCGATCAATGACTCTGCCCCTTTGCCATCCAGGATGGTCTGACTGTCTCTGTAGGAAGCAACACGAAAAGAAATTCGGCTCGGTAAATTGGCTTTAATAACTCCGGTAATAACATTCACAGAAGGTCTTTGTGTTGCAATTATTAGATGAATTCCGGCAGCACGAGCAAGCTGGGCAAGCCGAGCAATCCCAGTCTCAACATCTGCCTGAGCAACCATCATCAAGTCAGCTAATTCGTCAATAATACAAACAATGTAGGGTAACTTATTCTCTGGTATTTCCAGGGCATCATCATCTCGGGGTACTTCAATCGATGAAAGTGCAGCCCTTTCCTCTGCAGTCATCTCTGCATCTAATAACTGTGCTTTTTCCTTTTCCTCTTTGTCCTTTAAAATCTTTGCATTGAAACCAGCAATATTTCTTACACCAACTTTGGAAAATATTTGGTATCGTCTCTCCATCTCGACCAGAAGCCATTTCAGGGCTCCTGGTACCTTTTTAGGCTCTGTTACAACTGGAATGAGCATATGAGGAAGATCATTATAGACTTTCATTTCCACAATTTTTGGATCTACCATTATGAACCTTACATCCTCTGGGCTGGAGTGATAGCACAGCGACGCAATAATTGCATTTATACAAACAGTTTTACCGGATCCAGTAGAGCCTGCTACCAAAAGGTGAGGCATTTTTGTCAAATCGGCGACTAAAGGCTTTCCACTTGCCTCCTTGCCTAAAACGATAGGAATCTCTGCATTGGCATCAGCCCATGCTTTGGATTGGAGAATTTCCTTTAAACATACAGGAGCAGCTAAATCATTAGGGACTTCAACACCCACACAACCTTTCCCCGGTACTGGTGCTAAAATCCGAACGCTTTCTGCTCGTAATGCCATCGCGAGGTTCTTGTCTAAATTTGCAATCTTTTCTACTCGTACACCAGCTGCAGGATGAATGTCGTACCGAGTAATAACCGGACCTGTGTGAACCTCTCCTAACTCAACATCAATTTTAAATTCTGATAAGGTTTCTTTAAGCCTTTTGGCCTTAATCATATGGTCTTCATCCCCTCCAGAATTGACTTCCGGTGGCTCCATCAGGAGATCCAAGGTAGGAAAATGATAATCTCCTTTTCTTTCAGGAAAGAGATCGGTGGCTTTCTCGGTTTTTTCTGCTCTAACCACTTTGAAGCCCTCCATTGCAACATCAGATACATCAGATTCTGAAGAAGTTAGTACCTCGTCTTTCGGATATTGTTCTGTTTCAACAGGAGGATCATTGGTTAAGGGGGACTCCTCAGAAGATTCCTGGTTAACACTCTTTTTTGAAGAACTGTCACTCGAAACTTTTGATGGTGACTTCTTCTTAGAAGATTTTTCATTGAAGCTATTTTGCTCCAAGGACACATCTCCAAACAGCAAATCGTCTGACTTTTTGTCATTTAGACTAGAGACTGATATTGGTTCATTCTCTTGCGGAGTTTCCGCTTTTCCTTTACTGACTGGCTTTTCATGAGCAGAGCTTTGGTTTCTCGCTAAAATGGAACTAAAAATTCTTATTAAAAAAGAACATAGTCGATTGATCGAAGTTAATAAGGAACTGAGGAGCTTCTGCTTACTGCCATTCCATGAGATTATCAAATAGAGCCCAGTAAGTATAAACAATGATCCAATGATGGATGAGCCTATTTCTCCAAACCAAAGCCTGAAAAATCCTCCATTACTCAATGATAGTATATCTTCTGGTTTTAAACCGCTGTAAAACCAAGAGCCAATAATTCCTCCCGCACCATTTTCATGACTATTTCGCGAGAACATAGGATCTAATCCGTTAACAGCTAGGTAACTTTCCCGAACAGAACCAAGTAAAGACAATCCAAAACCTGTTAGGAGAATTGAAAATACTTTGAAAGAAATTATTTTAGCATTACTTTTCTTCCAAAATAAAAAAGAAGATTGGAAAAATATTAATGGCAAAAGCCAGGCAGATATCCCAAAAATGCATAGAAGCAATCTTGATGTATGAAGACCAACTCTGCCAAAAATGGGAATATCACCAGAAGGAGGATAAGTGTGCAGATTACCTGGATCGTAATCAATTAGAGAACCTAATGTCAAAATAGCAGCAAAGAACAGGGTTGCTGAATACCAAAACTTTTTTTTGGGAGAAACCTTGTCGAGAGCTGGAATTTTTTTATCTATACTTTTTTGTTTTCCCATTACATCTTAAAACCACACACACTTTACCTTTTACCACTTCATTATCCTCAATGAAACAAAGAAAATATATCCTCAATGATTTTAACTTTTAAGCCGATCTATTTTCCGCGAGTGTGGGGTGGGTCCCAATTGTCCACTGTTTTAAGTAGGGAAATTGAATCAGATCGCCCAATTGGAGAATCGTGGGATATTGTCGATCGTAAAGACCATCAATCTATTGTAGATTCTGGAAAATTCATTGGGCAAACATTAGATCAATTGATCAAAGACGAGTACCGATATCTTATGGGTCCTAATTGGGACCCAAATCGTCGATTCCCAATTCTAGTTAAGTGGCTGGATTGTGCCCAAAAACTAAGTTTACAGGTTCATCCACCTGCACGAATCGCTGAATCATTAGGCGGAGAACCCAAAACTGAAAATTGGTACATTGCCCATACCTCAAATAATTCATCTCTGTACATCGGGCTTAAAAAAGGCGTAACCAAATCATCATTTGAAAAAGCTCTTGAAAATAATGATCTTGATTCCATGTGCCACAAGGTCGCCTCGCACTCAGGCGAATCTATATTAGTTGAAAGTGGAAGGATTCATGCCATTGGAGGAGGAAATTTAATCTTAGAGATTCAGCAAAACTCAGACACCACTTATCGGGTTTATGATTGGGGCCGCAAAGGATTGGATGGAAAAGAAAGGGAACTTCACATTGATGAATCTCTAAAATCGATAGATTTTGATGATTTTGAGCCAAGCTTGCTCAACACTAATGGCAATAATGGGCACGCAATTGCAGAGTGTGAACATTTCAGAATCCGTAAGTTTTGTCTTTCAGGCTCGTTTCATTTCGATCTAAAAAGTGAAGGAGAAAATTGTGCGATCATTCATTCATTGTCTAAGTCACTTACTGTTTCAGGATCCAAGGTTCAGCCTTACAGCCAAGCACTAAGTCCCTTTGGAGAAAAGTGTTGGATAGAAAGTGAATCAGCTGCTGAGTTTTTGGTAACTGATCATTTTTCAAATTAAACTCCTTACAAGCTCCGCCATTCATATTGACCTAGGATCTCAAAAAGGATTTTATCATATCCTTTTAGATGGATACCGAAAACGCTCCAAACAACAGTAAGGATCAAGAAGATACTGAAGATAAAGATCTTCCTATTGATGAAAGTACAGCCGAAACCCTACCGGATGGCAACGAGGATAAAGAAAGTGCTTTTTCTCAAAAGGTTACTGAAACTTATGCAGACAACGAAGCTTTAAAGGAAAAATACATTCGGGCACTCGCAGACATCGATAACCTTCGTAAGCGTTCTATAAAAGAAAGAGAAGAAGCAGTTACGAGGACCAGAAACAGATTAATCGAGGATTTATTGCCTGCAATTGATGCGTTTAAACTCGGTTTAAGCGAAGCCCAAAAAGTAGACTCAGATGGTCCAGTCTACCATGGTTTTAATATGGCGGTAAGCCAACTTGACTCCATTCTTTCTGAGTACGGTTTGGTGACCTTGGAACCCACTGGTGATATCTTTGATCCAAGTCTACACGACGCAATCAGGCATGAGGAGTCAGACTCTGAAGAAGGCACTATATTACAAACGATCAGACCAGGATTTAGGCTTGGCGAAAGCTTACTTCGACCTGCAAGTGTCGTTGTCTCCAAGTAATCTCTTATCCGATTAAAATTAACTAGGTATGTCCCAAAGAGATTTTTATGATATTTTAGGCGTAAGTCGTAGTGCTGGAATTGATGAAATCAAAAAAGCCTATCGTAAACTGGCTGTTAAATATCATCCTGACAAAAATCCGAATGACAAAGAGGCAGAAGAAAAATTTAAGGAGATTTCTGCAGCATTCGATGTACTTAAGGACCCGGATAAAAGAGCTAAGTATGATCAATTTGGCCACGACGCCTTTCAAGGAGGAGGTAGTGCGGCCGGTGTTGATCCTTTTGATCTTTTTCGGGATGTTTTTGGAGGAGGCGGTGGCGGTGGATTCGGAAGCATTTTTGAAGACTTTTTTGGAGGCAGTAGCTCATCAAGAAGTTTTGAGGGTACAAGGGGCTCAGACTTAAGAGTAAGCGTATCGATTTCTCTTGAACAAGCCTACGAGGGTGTTGAAAAAGAAATTAAGTACAAAAGACATGTCAGTTGTAATGCCTGTGATGGAAATGGGTCAGCTGATGGCTCTGGGAAAAAAATGTGTTCAACTTGTGGAGGAGTTGGGCAAGTAGCGTCTAATCAAGGATTCATAAGCATACGGAGAACTTGCCCCTCGTGCAACGGCTCGGGAGTTCAAATTGAAAATCCTTGTAACCAGTGCAAAGGAGAAGGGCGTAATAAATCAAACGATTCTGTGAAAGTAAAAATTCCGGCTGGAATTCGCAATGAGTCGAGACTTTGTTCTAGGGGAAGAGGAGATTTTGGCCCACTAGGCGGACCTAATGGTGATTTGTATGTAGATGTCTTTGTTAAAAAGCACGATGAATTTGAACGGGATGAAGATGATCTTTTTCACGAAGTAGCTATTCCTTTTACCTTGGCTACACTGGGAGGCTCTATAGAAGTACCTACCTTGGTTGACACGGTTGCTCTGAAGATTCCCTCCGGAACTCCATGTAACAAAACATTCCGAATGAAGGACAAAGGGATGCCTAATCTGAGAAATAATAGCCGCAAGGGAGATTTGTTTGTCAGGGTTGTTATTGATGTGCCACAGAAGCTATCCAAGGAACAACGGGAAAAGCTTATTTCTTTTGGCAAGTCTTGTGGGGATCAAGATTCTGGGGAGGACGAAGGCTTTTTGGATAAAGCGAAAAGATTTTTTGATGGAGAAAACTAGTTTTACTGGGAGTATTAACTCATTTTCGGCATTAGAAGATGCCCTTCTCATTAGAGAAAGATATCGGAGAGAAAAAAAAAGGCTAGTTTTGACTAACGGATGTTTTGATTTATTACACCCTGGTCATATTCACTCTTTAAATGTAGCTGCTTCTTACGGAGATTATCTATGGGTTGCTTTAAATTCTGACAAAAGTGTTAAAGCCCTTAAAGGACCATCCAGACCTATCATTAATGAGAACTACAGGGCCTTTTCATTAAACTCGTTAAAAGCTGTGTCATTGGTATTTCTTTTTGATGGCCAAAATTTGTCTAAGGAAATTTTGGCAATTTCTCCTGATGTTTATGTCAAATCTTCTGATTACTCGCTTGAAACTCTAGATAAAGATGAGAAGGAATCATTAACTGAGGTGGGTGCCGAAATTTCATTCATTCCTCTTGTTAAGGGATTTAGCACTAGTGCTCTTGTATCCAAAATTAGATCTTAGATGTAACTTCTATGAATATTTGCATACTAGGTTCCGGCAGAGGCTCAAACTGCCAAGCGATCTTACAGGCCTTCCAAGATCAAAAGGAAAAAAACTGTAAGATCTCTGCTGTGTTTTCAGATAATGAGGATGCTAGGATATTAAATATTGCAAATTCTCATGGAATTGATGCGAAATATTTACCACCAGGAGGATCATCTTGCAGGCTAGATCCGTCCTTGGAGAAAGGTTGGATTGAGCAAATACAATCCTACAACCCAGACTTTCTTGTCCTTGCCGGTTTTATGAGAATTCTTAGTCCGGCTTTCATTCATTCATTCAATGAAAATATTATCAATATACATCCTAGTCTGCTTCCTAGCTTCAAAGGTCTTAATGCGATCCAACAGGCTTGGGAATATGGGGTTAAAATTACCGGTTGCACGATTCACTGGGTAAATAGCGAAATTGACTCCGGCAAAATTATCGCTCAAGCACCGGTAAGAATAATGCCAACAGACACTCTTGAGTTATTACAGCAAAAAATACAGGCAGCTGAGCACATGTTGCTGCCTTGGGTCATTCTGGATATTGCGAACGGAGTTATTCCTCTTAACCATGTTTAAGGCATCCTGTGATCTTTCGTCTGAAATTCTCCCTGTCTTGGAGGATTTTTTATATGAGATTGCTCCATCTTCCTGGTTCATTGTTGAAGATGAAATTAAAGGTCAAAGCCAGCTTATCGGTTACTTTACTTGTAAAGATAATGCCATTTCAGAAATTTCTTCCCTCAACGAATTTTCAATCTCCGAAACTGACTTTCAGTTTGATGAGCTAGCCGATCGTGATTGGAAAGAATCCTATAAAGCTCATTTTTCTCCATGGAACTATAAGTCCTTTCATCTTATTCCCTCTTGGGAAAGAAATAATTATATTGTTCCAGAGAATGATATTTATCTATACCTGGATCCTGGAATGGCTTTTGGTACAGGTAACCATGAGACCACACGCATGTGTATCGAATTTCTCATAGATCACAGAATTCGTTTTTCAAAACACAAAACATTAATTGATCTGGGTTGTGGCTCCGGCATCCTGTCTCTTGTCGGAAAACGATTAGGTTATGCCGATATTCTTGGAGTTGATAACGATCCAGATGCGGTCAGAATCTCAAATGAGAATGCCTTGCTTAACGATATCAGCAACGGTGTTAATTTTAAGATATCAGACCTATCTAATATGGAAATCGATAACGAAAAATATGATTGTATTGTTGCGAATATCCAGGCTGATATTCTTCAACTTTGCTGTGATCAAATCAACCTTTTAGCTAAGGATAATTCAGTGATTATTCTTTCCGGGATTCTTTCAAAGGAAATAGACGAAGTCATTGATACATTTCTCAATAAAAATTCTTCTCGATTAAAGAACTACATATTGAAAACTAGTGGAGAGTGGTCCTCTGTTTTATTTTCGAGATTTTAAAGAACTAAATCCCGACTATGAAAAGTCAGTTACTTACCCGCCTAGATAAGTTAGAGCTCTAGGGATGGGGAGAGTGTAGAAAGCATAGCGATCAATTCCTAGTGTTTCTATTTTTTCGGAAACCTGATTCATAACATTGTCAACAGAGGTGGGATTTAGCGAAGTGTAAACCAAGGCCCACTCTTCATTACAAGCATCTTCACCAGATCCAGTTTGATCAGCCATAACACCAAAGTTTGTACTTACTCCTGGAGCACCTGCCTCGAGTAAAGTATCATATACATCGGAGTAATAATCCCTAGGAACGACACAATAAAGACCAGTTAAGTTTTCTAAATAAGTAGTGTTTAATGAGGTGGACTTATTTTCACCACTGGTTCGCCAATCTTTTCCTCCTTTAATCTCATCAAGGGCTGCCACAACTTGTTCCATAGTTGCACCGTGTGTCCTTTTAGAAACAGTACTACTGACATTGATGATCCCATCGGCAACAGGAATGGAATATAGGAATCCTCTGCCCGGTTCCGTAATCCGGCCTGCTCTTGCCATGTTGGTAAATACTTCAGCAGATTCTGAACGGTCTACCACACACCAAACAAATTCCTTTTCAGGTCCCTTGGTCATTCTAAGCAAAGGAATTTTATCACGAACTCCTCCTCCTTCGCCGTAAGTTACAGTGGGACCAGGTGCTCCAGCTGAAAGAGCCGCCTGTGCAATATCCTCAGCAACACCTTTTTCACATATACAGCAAATGGCGTCCATTCGGTTCGCATGAACTGAGCCATCTTGATCATCGTTACCTTCCGTGAGAGGAAAATGGCTAGAATGGTAGGTGTTTTCACAGGAGATACTGAAGAGGGCTCCTCCACCAACGCGGTCAAGGTTACCAGATTTAACAGCGACATCAGAGATGCGTTCCTCCTCTGACCTTGGGACAAGAACCTGTACTAAACATTGCTCTGGTGCAGGAGGGGGAAACATTTTGGTGAAAAATCCGCCTTCATTTATCACAGATCCTCTAGCGGATACCTGAAAGATTCCTTTTGCACCTGCCTTGATTAGATTTTGGGATACTTCGTTTAAAGAATCTTTGGGAAGAATTATGTTAACCAAAGAAACAGATGATTTGTTCTGTAAATTATTCATTTATGCAGCCTCTGGTTGATGATCACTGGAAGTCGAATCTTTGGGTTTTTTGCGAACAAGCAAGCCAACGGTTAATACAGTAATGATTGGACCAACAGATGCAAGTGACAGCACACCAAATCCATCAATAGCACCGGTTTTTGCACCAATACCAAGTCCCATGGCGAGAACAAGTGGCACGGTGATGGGGCCGGTCGTAACTCCCGCACTATCCCAACCAAAATTCACAAAATCTTCACTGGAAATAAAGG
>JAYPZT010000031.1:0-11049 GCA_038136415.1 Opitutales bacterium | reverse complement strand
CTTAAACGTATTAAAAAGATATTTCCATTCGTTAAAAAAGTCGTTGCGTTTAAAGGTAACTTACCCAATAGAATTCATGAGCTAAGAGGTGTTGATTATGTCTTCGCAGGTCATCCTGACATACTCAATGATTGTTTAAATAATGGTATCCCAACTGAATTATTTTATCACTGCTTTGATGAGAAGATTTTACCGATTTTGGCAAACTGGGAAGTAAATCGTAAAATCGAAAAAAATACTTTTACATTTGTTTGATATAGCGGTTTTGCTTGGTATTGTCATTCCAATAATGAAAGATACCGATTACTGAAGAAATTATTGGAAAATTCAGATCTAAAAATTTGGTCAAATGAACAATCTACTATACCGAATTCATTCTTGCCGTCTGACGCAAAACCTCTATCAGATGAATTCCCAGAAAGTTGTTCTTCAGGTGTTTTTGGGTTACCGCTTTATTCTATACTCAAGAATTCAAATGTTGTCTTCAACAAACATGCTGAAATTTGTAATGGTAATGTAGGTAATATGAGACTATTTGAATCTACAGGAGTGGGGACTTGTTTATTAACTGATTCTGGGTCGAATATTAAAGATCTCTTCACAACTGATAAAGAAGTAGTAACTTACAACTCTGAAGATGAGCTTTTTGAAAAGTTAGATTATTTGCTTAACAACGATTCTGTTCGAAAGGAAATTGGAGAAGCTGGTCAGAAAAGAACTTTGAAGGACCACTCACTCAGGATTAGATGTAAACAGATCTCTGAAACATTACTTAAGTTGATTTAATCAATGGCTAGTATCTCAATTGTTCTAACCAACTTCAATCATGGAAAGTTTCTAAAAGAATGCATAAACTCCATTCTCAATCAGTCAGTTCAGCCTCTTGAAATAATTATTATCGATGATGCCTCAACAGATGAGAGCGTGCCAATTATCGAAAATCTTACAGAGGAGTTTCCATCAGTGAGGCTGATTCGAAACAAGGAAAATAAAGGAGTAGTTTATGGAATGAATTTAGGAACCATGGAGGCACGAGGAGACATTATTTTATACAGAGCAGCGGACGACCATCTTATGTCTAGTGCAATTGCTCATGCCCATGAAGCGTTCGACCAAAAAACAGAGACAAGCATTACCTTTGGTGAAACAATTTTCTTTCAGGACGATCCAAGCAGAGGCACCACAGAAACTCTTGCTCTTTCGGAAACAACAACTTTTTTTGAAAAAAACGATTTACTCAAACACTGGATTCCCGATTTTAATCTTCCAAGCAGTGCCTGCTTTGTAAGTAAAAAAGCGGTTCTTTCAGTTGGTGGCTTCAAGGAGGAAGCGAAGTGGCATTCGGATTGGCTCTGCTTCACGACCATAGCCCTGCGAGATGGGCTGACCTTCATTCCACAACCGATAACGGGATTTAGGCTGAATCCGCAATCTTATGGTAATTCAAACCTAATGAACAAAGCTCAACAGAGGGCAGTTCTGAGGTTTTTAATCAAGACAGTGATGAATTACGAGGAAGGATTGAGAGACCGTTTTTTTGCAAGCAAAGCATTTGCCATATTTGGAGAATCAATCCGATTATTGTTGTCCGAGGAAAAAAATTCCTTGCCCGCTGGCTCCGAAAATCTTCTTTCCAACAAATGGGAACACAAATACTTCTCAAATAAAATTCACAGACATGGAATTTCTGGAGTCGTATCAAATCGCTTGGAAAATCTAATGAAAAGAATTTTATCCATTGAAAATACTGAAGGTCAATCGGCATATGTTTACGGAGCTGGTCTACAAACTTCAATTCTCCTTTATGTCTGGGAGAAATTCTCCCTTCCCACTCTCTCTGGAATAATCGTCAGCGAAAACGGCGATCACCCTGATTTCCAAGGGTATCCCGTCTATGGCCTTGAATCAATTGTTGAAGCAGAGACCTACCTAATCGTCCTTTCATCAAAATCCTTTGAATCAGAAATGGCCTCAATCTTAGATAGATCACTCCCCTCAGTAAGAAGGCTCTCCTTCTGGATCAAGGAACTCACAAAACTCTAAATTGAAAATTTTGCGTATCTCGACCTTCCTCCATCTAAGAGTGGGCCAAGCCGAAACCTCATTAAAAAACTAAGATTCATTGGGTTTGTTGATTCTGACAGATTATCATAGAGGAAGTTACGAAATTATCGGCAAACTTTTCCAAGATACATTGGAAAAAATTGGTGAAATTGAGCAACTTCCCACTACAGCAGACCCCGATGAAAGAACTAATCTTTCTCAAATGGCATTTGGTGGAGTAGTTTTTCACAATACTCTTGGGAGTTCATTTATTCCCATAGATGGATGCTACAATATTGCCCTACCCTTTCACGAGTGGAGCGAATATCCAAAGAATTGGATAAAATTATTGAACAAGTTTGATGAGGTTTGGACAACAACCGATCATATTTTGAATGTTCTTAAAAGGGGAGGTTTAATATCTCCTGTGTTTAGAATCCCCCCCGCATTGGATTCGGAAATTATTCTCGAAAAAAAGAACTGGAATCTGTCAGAAAAACCCAAGTTTTTTTTCGTAGGAGAACCTCACTTTAGAAAGGGTCATCATCTGCTGATACAAGGATTCATGAAGGCCTTTCCCGAAAAAGGTGAGGCATTACTGACAATTAAGACCTCCCCTTCATGCGAATGGGAAAGCCCACGAAATGATATCATTTTAATCAAGGAAAAATGGCCCCGAGAAAAGCTACTGTCAGAATATGCGAATCACGATTGTTTCGTATCTGCCAGTCTGGCGGAAGGGCTTGGATTGCCGATTGCCGAGGCGATCATGGCAAAATTACCTGTTTGCACAAATTACTGGGGTGGACATACATCTCTGCTCAGAAGAGGCAATTTCACAGAAATAAATCACGAGGAAATCATCCAACCATACACAAGCGATCCCGCCTTCTATGCTGAGAATCAAAAATGTGCATACTCTTCTCCATCTGAAGTAGCTAAAGCCCTAATGAATTTTTTAAAAACTTCG
Organism: Opitutales bacterium; assembly: GCA_038136415.1. Classification (GTDB taxonomy): domain Bacteria; phylum Verrucomicrobiota; class Verrucomicrobiia; order Opitutales; family Seribacteraceae; genus Chordibacter. The sequence continues at coordinate 8,036 of JAYPZT010000031.1, read as the reverse complement.
TCTACACAGAGAGAACAAATGGTAGACAAGGCAAAACTAGACTTCCTTAAAAATTATGGTTCTGAGAGTACCTCAATCAAAATAAAACAAAGACTTGAAGAAATTAATTCCCTTCTTAAATAACATTTCATTTGCTCTGAAAAAAAAATCGTTGATATATAGATAAATCAATGAGCGATCTGGCTAAAAATAAAGTTTCTTCTCTCCGATGGGCAATCGATGAACTATCGAAGCAAAAAGAAGACTTAGCGGCTCAGCTTAAAGTGGCCAAAAAACGGGAGGAAACCAACTCCTTGATCGAAGAAGTTTTTGCTCAAAAAGATGCACTAGAGAAGCGTATTTCTGCCCTGCAGGACGGTCTCAAGGTGTCTACCGAGTTGGTTGATGCTCCCCTTGGTGATCTTGAATCTGAGTTAGAAAAAGTGAATGAAAAGCTGGATATCGCTCAGGAACGCCTCGATAATATTGAGCAGGAAGAATACCTGGAAGAACTCGGCAAAAAACTCAACCGTTCCCACTCTCCTAATGATTCAGGTGCTGCGGATGAGCAGACCAGCGATTCTTTAGGTATTGATCCATCCTTTGAAACAGAAAAACCAGAAGATTTTTCAGAATCCCCATCCGATATTCCCCACTTTTCAAATCCCTCAGAAAACCCAACTCAACCTTCTCCCGCACCTTTGCTCCAAACAATGAAAGCCAAGACAAACCGAATCACCGAGACCGAATCTGAGGAACCAAAAGTGCAGACACAACATTCTCCCGCTACGCAAGCTGTATCCTCCAGCCTTCCAATTTCTTTGGAAGACACCGCAGCAAGTCTTGGGGTTGATTCTAATTTTCTCGCAGAAAAGGGGATCCAGGCAATTTTGCGTATGATCAGCCGGAATGGGGGGAAATTAACTTTTCCGCTCGAAGTCGAGCAGATCGATTAAATCCTTTTAAATTTTTCCTTCTTTCTAAAGCCTCCTCTCGGAGGCTTTTTTGTGCTTAAAAATTGTCAATGCAGGATGGAAAACCCTTCAAAATGAGGTTTACCAGGGCGCTCATCCACTGTCTTGGTAACCCATTTCCCACTCATTCTTTGCTCAATCAGACTGATACAGTTGTTTAGATCTGACCTTTTTCCTTCCAGCACCACATCGACAGAACCATCCGCCAAATTTTTCACATATCCAGAACAAGGAAAATTGTCCGCAATCTGTTTCACATTCCACCGGAACCCAACTCCCTGAACCCTCCCTCGATAATTGATACTCATTCGGGTAACTCTCGACATCCTTTTACTGAATAAATTTTTCAAAAATCATTTGACCTAACATCAGATACGATAGAATTATAAATCAACTCTCAACAACTCTTTTTCACACCTTACTATTATGAGCCAATACGATTTCGACGGTAACCAAGACGGGGAGTGGGAAGAAAATGAGAATGTGGCTTGGAACGAAAGCGACTGGCAGGAATATGTCCGCAAGTCCGACAAAGAAATTTCACGATTTATTTCTGCCTACAACAAATCAAGAAACGAACCCGATCGTCTGGAAGCAACGGCTAAACTGATGGATTGGGGAAAAGATGATTGGTCCTGTATTGAAGACTTTGAATTGGACGAGGAGCAACTGAAGGAAATCCGTCCAATCCCGCTTGAAGATCTCAACAAAATTGAGCCTTACACCGTTCATAAGCATCCTCTTTACATCGCATCATCCGCCTTATTTTCCTTCCTGCGCTCATCGTGGGAGCACATGATGAGGCACAATCGAAATCAACCTCCCCCAAACCTCTCCTGGAGTTATTGTGCAAGCCTGGCAGATTCGGAGAGACACTGCCTCTTGGCGGCAACCTCCCTCGATCTTGGTGATTATCTTTTGACCGTATGCCATCTTAAAAGAGCTCATGCCGCACTGAATGAATCCATGCGACTGAATCGGCTGTTCTCCCACCACAACGAGAAAATATTTAACGAATATTTACTCGAATCGGATATCCGCATGCATGACCTTCGGGAAATTTGTCTGAGAATACTGCAGGATTGCCGTCGCTAATCCTGCCCTCCAAAGTTTATCAATCACGATTTGCCACTTGAATTAATCGGCTCGCAGAGGCGTCCCCCAGACCCAACTGCCTGCCAAATTCAAATAAACTGATTTTATTCAACGGTCGACGAAGGAAGCCTTTTTCAGACCGTTGTTTGGCGATATGACGGATCCCGTGGTAATCAACGGATAAAGGATTTACCCCAATTAAAAAGGTATCAGAGCTGGCGATGAATTCAGCGTCGAATGAGCCACCTCCCGCAAACTGGAAACGGCTCATATCCAGAATACTGAAAATTCGCTTTTCCCAAAATTCTGGAATGGCTAAAATTTCTGATGCAGCTGCATTCGCCATGGTTTTCTCTTTAAGAAATCTGTCCGTATTGGAAGAGGCACCCAAAGTTAGGCTCCCCACCGCTCCATCAATGCCCAACATAAGATCATCCATCGCCACAGCTACATTGATCCAATAGGTATCCTCTGTGAATAAACAGGCAGGAAGATAGCTCTTCCGCTCAAGTTCCTGCCGTTTGTCTGGCTGATCGGGATAATCCAAATAAAGTCTCGCCCGGTCATGGTCCGTGGAAGGCAAGGAACTTTCATGCCACCAATCCCGATCAAAATATTCATCCCTCTTTGAGTTGATGATCTTGAAAGACTGGTAGGTTTTTTTTCCAGTCAGAAAATTTCCCACATCGATCTGATCCGCAAAATAGACCAATGATATAGCATCCATCCCGAATCCCCTTCTCCATAAAAATGCGAGCAATGCATCGACCATCGAGTGGGAAGGTTCCAATCCTGGTGCACATTTAAGATCGAGAAAAATACAAATTTTGGGAAAATTTTCTGGGGTTATGGTTTTTCCTTTCTGCTCCTCCAACAGTGGAATAACCCTTTCAAAACCCCTCCTAAAAGAAAGCAGGGACCCTGAATGATTCACGCTGTACACAACCTCTTCCAGTTTTGTGTCATCAGATGCAAAAAGGGCACCAGATTGCATCTTTTCATCACCATGAGCAGATTCACTGAAACACAGAATCAACAGTAAAGATTGTAGAAATAAAAAGACCATGGCTTGACGTTTCCCTATCGTATGAAAAAAACAAATCATGAACAAACCATACATATGGTTATCGATGCTGATGATAGGGTCAACCACCCTCGGCTTTTTCGGGTGCTCTCAAAACGAGGAACCAGGCGTTGAACAAACCCTCGAAGAAGTCCCCCTTCCCACCCCTCCCCAGGGGCCGGATCTTACCGAAGCTTTAAGCAAGAGAATCGAAGGCAAGCCAGCGGAAGCCATTGAACTTTTGCGCGATCTCAATGAGCAGTTCCCAAAATCATCTGAAGTTCTGGTCCAACTTGGTCGATCCCTCATTGACGCCGGGGAATATGCTTTAGCCGCTTTTCGCTTTGAACAAGCACTTTCCATGGGTGCCCCCCACGACATCTCCAAGGAATCTGCGGAAGCTCACGCCAAATCGGGGGATATTGATTCATCTATTGAGCACTACACCGTTTACTTTTCTAAAGCTGTGGATGACCCCAAAGCAACCTTGGCCTTTGCCCGGTTACTTGCCCAAAAAGGAAGAAATACTGATGCGATCAACACTTTTTCTCAGGCTCCCCAGCATGCCTTAGCCCAGGATTGTCTTCTCATGGGCTCATTGTTCACCAAGAAAAAACTATTCCCGCAGGCAAAGCACTGGTTTCGCGAAGCATCCCGACGCTCCACAACTCAAGGAGTTGAGCCAGCCCCTTTACTGGGATTACTCCAGGTCGCCTTTCTGGAAAAAAACGAAGCTGAGGCAGAAACCCTTATTCTTGCTCTGGAAAAATCCAACCCTGGAGCACTGGAAAACTCTCCCTACGCCCAAGCCGCCGCAGACCTTCTCCGCAAACGCCGTTTGGCTGACTTTATTGCACGGGGAGTAGACGCACGGGGAAAGAAAGTTACAGAACTGGCATCTGCACTATTTGCAGGTGTAGTTTCAACTTCCAGCCGAGCATCCAGTGTGGTTTCCTCTGGGCCCAAACTCCCCCCAGACCGTCCAAGTTTTGATCTTATCAAAGAGGATGAGCCTGATGAACCTGAGCAAACCGTGGAAGAGCAGAAACCACGCGGCTTCAGCCTGGCCGAAGCTTTCGCTGCTCCTCTTGAGAATATTGCCACTCCAGAAGGAGCTACGGAATCCAAGCTCGATCAAGGAAGAAATGAGTTTCTCAATGGAAATCATACAAGTGCCCTGCTTCTGGCCAGGGATGTCCTAAAGGAGGACTCCACCAATGCTGAGGCATGGAAATTATGCTCCCAGGCACACTACCAGTTAGGAGAAATCGACGAAGCCGAAATGACTATTCTGGAAGCAATCCGACACCAACCAGTTAATTTTGAGATAAGGATGGATTACCTGCGCATCGCACGGGAGACCCTCCCTGGTAAAAGATATTTGATCGAACTCGAAAAAGTCAGGGATATTTTCCCGGATTCCACTGAAATCCTCTGGGAACTGGCAAGAAGATATGAAATTGTCGAAAAAATGCCTGTCACTGCTGCAGTACTTTATCGAAAAATCATTGAACTCTCCCCTCCACAAAGCGCCATTGCCCAACAGGCAGAAATGGAGCTTTCAAAATTTGAGTCTCCATAACTCCCGCGCAATTCCTGCGTCTTCCCCCTCGGATATATGCCCAAAATTGCCAACGGATTTGTCAACGAGCTCAAGAGCAGGGTTGATATCTACGATGTCGTAAATCCCTATGTGCAGCTTAAAAAGAGTGGATCCAGCTGGGTTGGACTGAGTCCTTTCAGCCAGGAGAAAACCCCGTCTTTCTATGTCCATCCGGACAAAGGTTTTTTTAAATGTTTTAGTTCGGGTGAAGGGGGAGACATCATTAGTTTTATTCAAAAAGTCGAACATCTCGAATTTCAGGAAGCTCTGGAGTTCCTGGCAGAACGGTTTAATATCACCATACGATATGCGGACACGGGGAATAGTGCCGCTCCTACTATTTCAAAATCCCTGCGCAGTGAATTATTCGAAATTCATCAGGTTGCGGAAAAGTGGTTTCAGCAAAACCTGACCCAGGATCATAAGGAAGCCAAAGAAGCTCTGAAGTACTGGACAGAAGATCGTGGATTTTCTTTGGAAACCGCCAAGGAATTTGGAATTGGCTATGCACCAACCGATCGTTTCTCTCTGGGGAATTATCTGGAAAAGCAAGGTTACTCCCCCTCCACCCTGCTAAAATCCGGTTTATTCCGGGAAGGTAAAAATGGAAAAATCGGAGCTGCAATTTTCACCGGCAGGTTGATCATTCCGATCTGCGATAAAATTGGAAGAACCTGTGCATTCACAGCGAGAAAGCTTTCCTTCACTCCCGAATGGGGAGACCGTAAATCTCCCAAATACATCAACTCTCCGGAGACTCCCATTTTCGAAAAAGGAAAACTGCTTTTTAATCTGCACCTTGCAAATAAGGAAATTGATGAATCCAAGGAATTCCTCCTGGTCGAGGGTCAGCTTGATGCAATTCGTTGCTGGACAGAGGGCTTCCCCACCACCATCGCTCCACAAGGCACCGCCTTCAAGGAAGAGCAGGCACGGCTATTGAGCCGTTCCCGCCCCAAAGGTGTCGTCTGTTTACTCGATGGGGATGAAGCTGGGCAAAAAGCCGCTGTTTCCTATGTATCCACCTTTCTAAAAAGTGGGCTGGAAGCCAGGTTTGCCCAGCTTCCTCCCGGTTCTGATCCCGACCAGATTCTGGTAGGAAAAGGCTCAACTGCACTCCAGGATATTATCGATCATGCTCTTCCCATGATTGAGTTTGTGATCCGTCAGAAATTACCCGATTCCGGAATCTCTTCCCCCAAGCAAAAGGAATCAATCTGCAACTGGATTTTTGAACCTCTCGCTGAGGTGGAATCCCACATCGCTAAGGAGGGGTATCTCGAACAAATTTCTAGGCTCCTGAATATCCCTATCGATACCTTAAAATTGGACTTTGCCCGTTTTCGTAAAAATAGAAAACCTGCCTACCTTGGACCCGTTTCTGCATCCGAAGAAAATACCTCAGGAAAACCCTCTGATCGATTGACAATTGTGGAGGATGATTTATTGTTGGTCGTTTTGCATGATGACCGAATCGCTAGTCCTCTTGCCCAAGTACTTGACTTGTCATGGGTTGACTTGTGTTCAATTTCCGGCCGTATTCTCGCCAAAATCCTTGCTGAAACCCTTGCAGACGGTCCTCTCGAACAGTCACAAATTGAAGACCTCCTGGAGGGAGATGAAGAACGCGATCACTACCATCGTCTTCTCCTTCAGGAATTTACAACCAAAGATCCAGATATTGGGATCCGCCTTGGGCAACAATGTCTTCGCGTTCTTTTTCTTCGCCACACCAAAAAAGAGGAAGATCGGATCCTTGCCCTCATTAAGAAATCCATCACCAACGAGGACGATAACCTCAGTTCCCTTAGCGATGAGTTGCGTAACATCCGTTCCATCCGTAAAAACGACCCAATTTTAAAAATCTAGAGCTTAATTTTAATTACCCAACCCAACAAGATGCCTCGTAAATCTACCACCTCCCCAGCCAAGAAATCCAAGCCTGCTGCCACTAAGTCTGCTCCCAAAACTAAAGCGAAAGCTCCTGCTAAGAAATCAGCATCCACGAAAAAAGTAGCTGCCAGCACCAAGCCCGTTTCTGCCAAGAAAGCAGTTGCTACCAAAAAAACTAGCACCAAGGCCCCAGCAAAAGCAGTTAAGGAGAAGGTAGCAAAGAAAGCCCCTGCCAAAAAGACAACCAGCACAAAAGCCAAAGCATCCCCTAAAGAGGCATCTGCTCCAAAATCTGCTAAAACTGCCAGCAAAAGTATTTCCTCAACCAAAGCCGCAGCTGCTTCAATGGAGAAGTCCATTGAGCCACATGCGATGAACAAGGATATCACTGAAAAAGTACGTACTCTGATTCATCTGTCCCGCGAGCAGGGTTTCCTCACTTACAAGGATGTGGACAAAGCTCTCCCCGAGATTTCCAACGATCCTGATGAACTGCAAAATGTAATCTCCATCTTTAACAACCTCGAAATCAAGCTGATGGACAGTTCCGAGGTCGAAAAATTCAGGAAAAAGAAAGAAGAAACGGAGGAAGAAACCGCCAGAACCAATAACACCGACCTACTGGATGATCCTGTCCGCATGTATCTCAAGCAGATGGGTCAGGTTCCTCTTCTCAGCCGCGAGCAGGAAGTGGAAATTTCCAAACGGATCGAAACCGCAGAGCTTGCCGCCCTGAAGATGATTTACTCAGTCTCCCTGACCTCCCGCTTTCATCTTGAGATCTGCCAAAAACTTCTCGACCGGGAAGAGCGTTTCGATCGTGTGGTTTTGGACAAGAAAATTGATAGCCGGGAGTCCTATTTCAAACTTCTTGCCAAGCAGGTGGATTTGTTAAGTGGTCTGCTCAAAAAAATTGATAACGCATGGAATGCAATGGAGACCAGCACTGATGAAACTCAGAAAAAACGTGCCCAAAACCGCTTTCAGAAATATGAAGCTGAATTGGAGCCCATTTTCAAAAAGTGCTGTCTTAAATTAAAAGTTTTTGAAGATTTCCTTCAGGATCTTGGACCTGAGCTCAAATCGATTACCCGTAATTTACACAACAGGGAACTCGGCAAGAAAGATGCCGTAAAGCTGAAGCGCAAGGGGGTTAAAATGGAGCAGATTAATAAAGAGCTCGCCCTTGCCAGGGAAAAATTCCACATGGCTCCCGAGGAACTTATCGCCATGGTCAAAGAAGTGCGCCGTCTGATGAGAGAAGCACACCGGGCGAAAACGGAGATGGTGGAAGCAAACCTTCGCCTCGTCATTTCTATTGCCAAAAAGTACACCAACCGCGGACTCTCTTTTCTCGACTTGATTCAGGAAGGAAACATGGGACTGATGAAAGCGGTGGAAAAATTTGAGTACCGCCGAGGGTACAAAT
>JAYPZT010000030.1:0-11188 GCA_038136415.1 Opitutales bacterium | reverse complement strand
GGATCTTTTTGTGGATTAGCAGATTGCATCATTTAGGCTTTGGTAAGGATACACCCTTGGAGTTTCTTAGAGCTTCAACATTTGTCGAAGCAGCTAATTCCTCTCCTGAAATATCCTGCTTACTAATAGGTGGAAGATTTCCTGTAGCAGATTTATCCAACCCCCTATCCTTACTGCCCGTGGAGTTTGCTGAAAGAGCAAATCCAAGCAATAATCTCCCGCTTATTGAGAAAAAGACGCATCCTATAGAGGCATGAAATAGGCAATGGATGAGATCCCCGTAAATCAGACTGGAAGAAATATAAAAAGCAACGAATCCGATGAATCCACACATAAAAAAGAAAAATTTCGCATCATCGTTCATGGATTATCTCTTTTGATAGGATGAAAAACCTTTGGCATAGATTTCTTCAGGAAAAGTCTTGGAAATCATCTGATTGAGCACGCCTTTGGAAAAATCCCCGGTAACATTCTGTCCGTTACAAACACAAAAAGGAGTCAATCCGGAATTCAAAATGAGGGGCCAAAGCTTGGTAGCATTTGCAAGTTCATCAAAATGCGTTATCGCAAGATGAGTAACACCAAGGTGCTTTGCGGTTTGAACCGATCGTTGAAGCACCCTGGCATCATATGCACCATTGATAACAAGAACGCGAGTTTGCACACCGCAATGATCCAATGCGTCTTTAGTTTGACTCCAATCTTCAACACTTCCCAGGGATAAACCGGGAAGGTCGACATAAAGAGGAGTTTGATCGGTAATTTCTGGAAGCTTATTGGCCTCTCTGAATAAGGTGACCCCAATTACTTCGCAAAATATTCTAAGCGAGTCATCTGGATTGGGTACCCCATTTTCGATCTTGAGTACCATCGGAACTCTCTTGTTGATAAAAACTTCGTTAGCCAAAACCTTGCATAAGGTAGTGGTTTTACCGGATCCTGGAGTACCAATTAAAGCAACTGTATTTGTCAGGGGAACTTCGGTGTTTGATTTGTAACGATCGGACAATCCAATCGTAATTTGCTTAAGTGCATCAGCAAGTGAAAGCTCCTTAATTTCAGACCAATTCGTCCACGATTTGATTTGGGAAAGCAAACTTTCATCGAAGCCAGTCTTGTGCAGGAGATCTGAAATTCCATCATCACTGAGATCTTCCGTGGGATTCTCAAGAGGTAATGGAACATTTTCCAACTCGGCATGATTTTCCTTTGCTTCCGTTAATGGGCTGGTGAGTTCAGGGGGTGAAAGAGGTGGTTGATTGTCTTCCGGCAAAGGAAGCTGTGCTTCAGACTGCGGAGAAGATAATTCAGCAATGACCTCCAGTTTGGGAGAAGAAATAAAACGTTTTAATCCCTCTCCTCCAACTTGCCTTACCGAAACAACCTTCGCATGATCACCAAGTTTTTCTTTGATAAGCCTAACCGCTTCTTCCGCAGATTTAACCACCAGACGATACTTCTTCGAATCAGGCTTGGCTTCTTGGAGGTTAGTTTCAGTGGACATAACTTATAAATCAAACGGGCATTTCCACTTTATCGGAAACAAAGGCACCATCATTGGACTGTTGGTTGGAAAATGCGTTTGTTATCTCTTCGGGAATGGAGTGTTCTGTTAGACTGATCGCGGCATACGGTTCAATCATTGTTTCGGTGGGAATTTCCTGGAAGGCAAGAATCACTAATTGAGGGAAACTGGGTTCCATGAACCTTCTTAAAGCTAATCGGAGTTCGGAGGATGTAACTAGTAGCGGGGTTAGGCCTTCATTAACCATCTCAGATATTTTTGGCTCAATCTCCCTGATGATTCCTTGTGTGATCTCAGGGTCCATCGCCAAGCCAACATCAAACTGACTCCTTTTTACTCTCTGCATGAGCATTTGCTCAAGCCGGGGTTCCAGCGTCAGCGAAGTTAATTTATTGGGAGATGATTCGTATTCTTTAACAAAGTACATTCCCAACCTTTTGCGGGTTTGCTCAGATAAATCGTCAGGATTCTTTGTGATCTGGGCCATATCTGCAATTGTCTCAAGAATCAGGGTTAAATTCTTTATAGAAATTCTTTCCCTTAAGAGATTCTGAAGAGTTCTTTGAATAATACCGACATTCACCAAATCAGGTAGTAGCTCGCTGACTAAAGTTGGGTTCTTGTCTTTGATCAAGTCGATCAACCTCTGAGTACCCTCACGTTCAAGTATAAGGTAGGAAAATCTTTTTAGAATATCAGATAAATGCGTAACCAAGACCGAAGAAGGGTCAACTACGGTGAAGCCTTCGACTTCTGCCATCCGCTTATCATTGTCCGTAATCCATTTAGCCTTAATACCGAACACAGGCTCAACGGTGGGAACACCTTCCAATTTAGAGTCATCTGCTTGTCCCATATTCATGGCCAAAAACCGCTCTGGCATAACACTGGATCGGGCGATTTCTTTACCGCGGAGAACGAATCGATACTCATTGGGCTCAAGTTCGATATTGTCCCGCACACCAATGGTGGGTAAGAGCATGCCCATATCACGGGCAAAATTTGTGCGGGCACCCGTAATCCTTTCCAGCAAATCACCACCTTTGGACTTTTCGGCAAGTACCAACAACCCATATCCCATCTCTAAACCGAAAACTTCCTGCTCTATAGCTCTTTCCATTGGCGAAAGAACTGGTTCACCACCGGATGCAGAATCTGCTTCTGCAGCTGTGCTAGCCTGTGGTCTTGCTTCAATCGCACCAGCTGCACCACCAGAATTAGCAGGAAGTTCTTCCAAGCTGGATTCAGACTCCGCTTTCTTCTTTAGGTAGTAGGAAAGGCCAAAACAAGAAATGGCGAGAATGAAAAATGGCCAAAATGTTTCGGAAAGGAATAGGGAAAAGGCAAGTAACAGCGCTCCAGCTATAGCAATAGCCCGGGGATATATCGTTAATTGTCTCCCCACAAATTCTCCTAAGTTTGCTTCATCCGATGAACGGGTCACCAAAATACCAGCAGCAATCGATACAATGATCGCAGGGATCTGGGAGACTAAACCATCCCCGATAGAAAGGACGGTATAGGTTTGCAGCGCATCTGAGATTAAAAGATCCCTTTGAAAATAACCGATAAGGATACCCCCTATGATATTGACCGCAGTGATGAAGATTCCGGCGATTGCGTCACCGCGAACAAATTTGCTGGCACCATCCATCGCACCATAGAAGTCAGCATCTTTCTGAATTCTTTCACGACGCTTCAACGCTTGAGCTTCGGTAATGATACCCGCATTCATTTCCGCATCAATTGACATTTGCTTACCAGGCATCGCATCCAAAGTAAACCTGGCGGTAACTTCAGCAATTCGACCCGCACCTTTGGTAATCACTACAAAATTAATGATGACCAAAATGAGAAAAATTACTGAGCCAACCACATAATTCCCCCCAACAACAAAAGTGCCAAAGGATTGAATAACAGAACCTGCATCTCCCTCCAGTAGGATTAACCGGGTAGAGGCAACATTGAGCCCTAATCGGTAAAGCGTTACTGCCAAAAGAATGGTTGGGAAAACAGAAAACTCGGGAGGTTCCTTGATGTAAACAACAGTAAGAAGAATGAGCAGGGATATTCCTATGCTTAAAACAAGCAATAAACTAAGAAGATCCTTGTGAATCGGAACGACCAGTAAAAAAATGGCCGCGAATAATCCAAAGATAAAACCAAGATCGGAATTACCCTTAAAACGGGCAAAGAAAGCGGATAGTCTGGGCCAAAACAAGGTCATGCGATACTTTTGGATGTGGTCCGCTTGGCCAGCAATCTGCGTGCTTTTAGTCGATGAAAATAATAGGCATGGGACTGATAAACCTTGGCAAGGATTTGGGCAATTACCTGATATAATTGCAGAGGTATGGGCTCACCAACAACTCCAATTGCATAGAGCATTCTAGCCACTGGTTTATCCTCCACCATGGGCACATCATACTCTTTTGCTATCGCTTTTATTCTCCTGGCCAATTGATTTTCTCCTTTCGCAACCAACATTGGAGCATAATCTGTGCCTTTTTCATATTTAAGTGCCACAGCGTAATGTGTAGGGTTGGTTACCACGACATCAGCTGTGGAAACATCCTGCAGGTTTTGTCCCATCACAATTTCCATAGCCTTTTTGCGCTGTGCAGATTTTACCTCAGGAGCTACCTCCTTACTTTTCCTCTCCTCTTTGACCTCCTGCTTGGTCATTTTCATCTCTTCCGTGTATTCTCTTTTTTTGATAATGAAGTTGATAATCGCCACAATCAAGAGCATCAAAAAAAGCAAGGTAAACATTACCACCATAAGGGTGTAAATAAAATCTGGGATGTGCTGTATCGGCACTGGTGCATAAAAGATTGGATCGCTCAAAAAAAATACAATGGTTAGCCAGACAACCGTCCCGATACAGATAAATTTCAGCAAATCCACCAAGAAAGCTTTTAAAGCTTTTAGTCCAAACACACGCTTAACTCCACTGATTGGATTCATTTTGTTAAAGCTTGGCTCAACTGCTTTTGGTGTAAACCTGAACCCCGTTTGGATCCCCTCAGCAGCAAGCGCTGCAAAAAAACAAGAAACAAGCATGGGAATAACAATCAAGCCCATCAAAATATAAGATTGCTGCAGAAGATTGGCTGTGCCCTCCTGGGTAGCCACTATAGAATTCAAATTCTCAAAAATAGTTTTGGTAAAAGCAGATAAGTCCAACGCTTTGCCTGGTCCCCAAAAGGTAATTACAATTAATCCAGCCAACAAAGTGGCAGTCATGGCTATTTCAGGAGCTTTGGCAAAACTTCCCTTGGCATAAGCTTCACTCAACTTTTTTTCGGTTGGTGGCTCTGTTTTTGAGCTTTTATCTACATCTGCCATGATAAAGCTAGTTCAGCCAGATTGTATGATATCAAGCATCACTTCAACTGAACGTCTGCTATGCTCAAGAATATAAGAAGAGATAAGAAGAATACAGGAAACAAGAAGAACGAGACCGCACAAAATACGAACAGCAAAACTGGTAATAAAAACATTCATCTTGGGCACTGCTTTGCCTAGGACCGCGAAGGACAAATTAATAATGAAGTTTAACGCAATGAAAGGAGCAGCTATCAAAGTTCCTAAAACAAAAACATTCGCTACCTCCCGAACATATTGAAACGTTGGGTTTGCATGAAGGAAGTAGTTTCCGATGGGAAGAAGTTCAAAGGAAAGAATAAATGCCCGAATTACTTCATGATGTAAATTGGCGATAAAAAAGATGAGCAAGCTAAAATAATAAAACAAACTTGTCAGGGTTGAATCGGTAGAGCCCAAAAGAGGGTTTACGCTGTTACTGGCCATAAGACCAATTTCGTAGGAAATTAAATGACCTGCCAGTTCAACGGCAAAAAACACCATTCTTACCATCATCGCCAAAAGAAGGCCTATACAAACCTCATTCATTGCCAGGAGGATGGCACCAAAAAAATGCTTGGCCAAATACAGATCAGCGGGCACGGAAGGGTTGATCAGTAATGATAAAATTAGAGCGAATGCCATCCGATACTTAACTGGAATTAATTTACCAGCAAACAAAGGAATACCTAAGAAAAAGGCTCCTGTACGAAGAAGCACAAGAACCCAGACAATAATTTCCGAAGCCTCAATCGTCATTGGGCCATTGTCGGAATCAAATCAAACATCAAAATACAAAAGTCAGTAAGTGTCTTAAGAATAAAATTAGCTCCAATTACTATGGCCAAAGAAACGCAGATTAATTTCGGAACAAAGGTTAAGGTCTGTTCCTGTAAACTCGTGATGGACTGCACAAAGCTAACCAGCAACCCCACCACCGTGGCCGTTCCTAGGATTGGAATCGATAAGAGAAGCCCAGTTTGTAAAAGATGTCTCATGACATCAACTGCCAGTTCCATCGTCATCGCTAAAACCTAACTGACATTAAAACTCTCTACTAATGACTGAACGATTAAATACCAGCCATCGACCAAAACAAATAGCAACAACTTAAAGGGCATAGAAATAACCACTGGGGGCATCATCATCATTCCCATAGACATGAGTGAGGAAGCCACAATAAAATCTACCACAATAAAAGGGATGAATATAAGAAACCCCATCTGAAAGGCAGTCTTCAACTCGCTCAAAATAAAGGATGGCACGACAATACTAAGAGGCAATTGGTCCCTGGTCATAGCACCTTGGCGGGAAATCTCCAGAAAGAATTGCACATCCTCCCGTCTTGTTTGATTCATCATGAAATCTTTCATATGAGCGGTAGCCACCATTAGAGCTTCCGAAGATTTCATAGATTTTTCAATGTAAGGAGTTACCGCATCATCATAGATACGATTCCATACCGGCCCCATCACGAAAAAGGTCAGAAATAAAGCAAGCCCTATGATAATTTGACTGGAAGGGGCAGCATTGACTCCGATTGCGTTTCGAACAAAACCAAGAACAATGATCATCCTGGTAAAACAGGTCATCATCATGATAATCGAGGGCCCCAGTGTGAGTAGGGTCATGGCCACGACCAATTGAATAGCTAGGCCAAAATCTCCCTCGTCATTGGCTCCACTGACATCAATTCTCAAACCAGGTGCACCAGTGCCGCTTTGAGCTTCCAATGGTTGGCTAAAGAGAATTCCAATTAATAGGAAAAAAATGGCTGGTACTATTTTGGTTACCAAACTAGGGGAAATGAATTTCTGCGTCTTGAGCATCTCTTAGAGTGGATCTGTGGACTCTTCGCTTGGGGATGAATTAACTTCACCTGAATTTTTTAAGGAAGTTAAGTGTTGTATCCCATTCGGACTGACCCCTAATAAATGTTTCTCACTGTCATACTGTGCCACCACAAGAAATTGCCTATTACCTAGGGAATGAGTATCTGCGATTTGGATTTTTCCTGAACTTTTTGAAGATACCGGTATGAGATTTTTGCCTTTGTAAAATCTGGTAAAAAGAAAGGCTAGAACCGAGAGTATGCCCAAGAAACCAACAATTCTGAAAATCTGGGAAGTGAATTGCGTGGCATCAGAGTCGATTCCAGTACTGATACTGGGCAAAAAATAAAAGAGGGATTCCATCTTCTAAATTCACCCTCAAAAGAATTGCTAAGCGACCGAATCTACAATCTCGGTGATTTTCAATCCAAACCTATCATCAATCACCACAACTTCTCCCAGTGCAATCAGCTTGCCATTAACAAGAAGAGAAACCGGATCTTTAGCATTTTGTTGCAGTTGAATTTGAGCACCAGGACTAAGTTCCACAATTTCTTTCATAGGTAATTGCGCTGTGCCTAATTGGACTGTGACTTGCACCTTCACATCCATAACAATGTCCATTTTTTTACTATCCATTTGCTTTTCCTATTAAATTTAAACCTTCGCTTATACATTCATTTACCTGATAAGCCACACGATCTCCATCGAGCCCAATTTCACCGATAAAACAAGTCCTGTTTTCAATCCTAATTTTAGTTTTAGAGATAATTTCTGGGTTCATCTCAATAACATCATCGGCTTCGATATTGAGAAGGTCACGAACTGAAAGTTCAAAAGCATCCCATTCTGCGGATACATCGACAGGTATATGGTCATAAACCTCATGCCATTTGGGTGGCTTGTTCAATTTTGCTTCTTTTTTCCCGGAACTATTCGAAGACAAAAGAGTGCTTAAGACAGGTTCCAAAGTGTAATAAGGCACCGCCACCCGAAGCGGACCGGATACATCCCCGAATGAAGCTTCCATTCCTAAAACGAGCATCATAGCATCTGGTGGAGAGGTTTGAAGAAACTTACCAGTTGTTTCTGTCCCGATAATGGTTGCAGTGAGCTTTTTGATAGAATCCCACTGCTTACACCATTCTTCCAGAATGATCATATTGAAATCTTCAACAAGTGCTTTTTCGATATCAGTCAGTCCCCTCTCTTCAGGGTTAGTTGATCCCCGACCTCCAAGGATTCGATCAACCACTGTTGCAGATAAGTGAGAATTTACATCTAGTAACCCTACCCCGTTAAGCTCTTGAATTTTAAATAGCGTGACACAGGAAGGGCTAGGAATAGAGGAGACAAATGAACTGTAAACATCTGCATCCAGAGATTCTAATTCCAAATTGAACTCAGTTCTCAAGAACATGGACAAATGACCACCCAAGTAATAAACAAACTGTTCGCATTTGGACTTCAGTTGAGTGAGGTCCGCATCCGATAATACAATCGGATTGGTGAAATCATATTTTTTTATTCTAAGGGCAGATGGATCACTCACTTTTGTGCCATCGTGCAAGAAAATGGAATCGTTGGATGAGCTTTGAATCTCATCGATATCAAAGCTTTCGTCTTCCACTGAATCTTCTTCCGACATTGATCTTGAAACCTGATTTACTGGACCACAAATTGAGTGAAATAAATTTGCCTAATCAAATCACTTTCTCCATCCCGGTACTTTCTGAGGACTAAAGAAAAAGCTTTCTTCAGATCCACTCGAACTCTCTCTTGAAAGCCATCCAGTTGGGCATCCTCATAAGTATAGCTACCCATAATGGAAAGCGCTTTGTCGCGGATACGGTGTTCATTCATCTCGAGTACCTTTTCGAAATCACCAGCCAGCCCTTCAAGACGAATCTCTAGGTTGATATATCTCGATTTTATTGGCCCTCCAAGATTTGTGATCAACTGATTAATTTCATAAAATTTTTCTTCCCCGGATGGTTCCATGTCCAAAGGTTGCCCACCCTCAATAATTTGATTTTGGGCGACGGGAGCAGGTTTATTCATTTTGATAATAAAGAACATCGCTCCCGCAGTAAGCAGGGGTGCCAATATGATGGCAATCAAAGCAGGCAGCAGATTACCGCCACCACTCTCTTTCGCGGGTGGTTGGTTATTCTCAGGAAGCTCGTCTAATTGGGCTGCACACATAATGGATAGATATAGAAGTTAAATGGATTATCTCTTGAGGTTAACAGCTTCGGAAAGTATGCTGTCGGAGGTGGTGACAACTCTAGATCCTGCCTGAAACGATCGTTGATGAGTGATCATCATGGCAAATTCGTTGGTTAAATCAACATTTGAAAGCTCAAGAGCAAATTGCTTTACCTTACCATTTGAACCACTGGCAGGAATTGAGTTATCTATCATGGACGCCTCTCCACTGGAATCTGAGTAATACCCATTGCCAGCTCGCCTCAGGTATTGGGGAGACATGAAATTGACGATCTTAAGTTGCCCTGAGTCCCTCAATGAATCTTCCCCATTTTTGCTAACCACTAAAACAATCTTGCCATCATCCTCAATTCTTCTGGCCAGTAAGCTCTCCCCCTCTTCAAGACCTATCTGCACATTTTGATCATCGATGCCTCTAAGCTCGTAGCGATAGGAGTCACGGGTAACTAATTTTCCATCTGAAGTTGCCTCGAAGGCTCCAGCACGGGTGTAAAAGAATTGTCCGGAAACGGGATCAAAAACCTCAAAAAAACCACCACCGTTGGGTAAAGCCTCGCCTTGGATGGCGAGATCCAAGTCTAAGCCGGTATTTTCCAGCACACCTTGATTAAAATCAGAAGAAATTGAACCTACATGCACACCTGTACCTGCACTTTTAACCGTATTTTTAGCACCTCCATCCCCTCCACTGATTGCCTTATTTACATGAACATAAAAATTGTCCGCATAATTTGCCCGTGCGGATTTATAACCCAATGATCCGACATTAGCTATATTGTTGCCCAGAACCTGAAGACCGTCGGAAACCGACTTAAGGGCAGAAACACCGTTATGGAGAGATGGAATCATGAGTTACTATTTCTGTACAAGCTTTACCTCCTTAATTGAACCCGGAGAGTAAGCATTTCCATTAACCACAATTTCTGCTGTGCCATCCTCGTTGGTATTAATGGATTCAACTATGCCTGAAATTTCTTGATCATTGTCACGAATCTTAACTTCATGCCCGAGATAACCTTGTGCAAGCATGGCATGCTGGGAATCCGCGAACTTAGAAAATCCTTTGGAAAACTGCTCCATTTGCTCCAAAGAAGCAATATTGGCCATCTGAGAAATAAACTCAGTGTCCTTCATGGGTTCTAGGGGATCTTGGTTGGTAATTTGACTGGTCAAAAGTTGCAAGAAATCATCCATCTGTAGCGATGCATTACTCTTTCCATTACCAATAGAAGCAGTTGGGAGATTGGTGGAAGAAAGTGAGGACAGGGAATCAATCATGACAAATGTTATTTAGAGTGATGTTGATCAAATTCCTCATAGGAGGAATAGATTTGAAAGCTGGTTTTACGATTTGTCATAGATTCCAGTGAATCTAATAAATCCTGGGAAGACATAGCAATATCCTGATGCAATGCAGGATTGGAGCAAATGGCCACGAGTTTAATCTCCTGCTGGTTACATTCTATTCTCATGGCCACACTCTCTCCATTTGGTAACTCGGATGCGAAACGTACGATATCTGTTTGTTCTGATAATGTCCTTGAAAAAAGCGGAAGGATTTTGCGAAGAGCTCTCTCATAAAGAAAATTGGAGTTTTCTTTCCCATGGCTATTGGACCACTTTGATTGGTTGGAAAAGCTACCTTTTGATTTGTCGAGAAAGTCCGCATTTGAAGAACTTAAAGCATCTTTTATGCCATCTCTAACCCCAAGCCCCGCTTGATTTCCTTCCAGCAATTTTGGATTCTGGGCAATCTGCGACGGATATTTGGTAGAAATAAAGGGTTTTAGGCTTAGGTTCGGGTTGATGTAAGCATTGGAAGGCGTCCCCTGAGAAGAAATCGCCTGATTTATCAGCGGGTGAGATAAAGGATTATGATTCCTCGAAACCATCTTCGATACTGAAGGGTTGCTTTTGCTTATTCCAGTTCGCGTGTTATGGGACTCTGCAGCATTTTTTTTGGATTCAGATGCCACCTGTTGAATCTGATTTAAGGGCTTAAGATGAACTTGAGTATTCTTGTTCGCAACCTGCCCATCCATACCTTTGGAAATTTGGGATGTGGGATTTGAAGCTTGTTTATTGCGAACCAAAGAAGAGTCTGCCCCGCCCTTACCATCAGATGGTTTCATTTGATTCTTCAAATGAGAATCAAAAGAGGAGGCTTGCAGTTCCGGAGGCAACCAAAATGAACCATTTTTTCCAATAGTCTGATGACCTGCATGAGAGGCAGGAG